>CAXNCX010000014.1:0-14065 GCA_964201065.1 Candidatus Deianiraeaceae bacterium
CCACATTTGTCAAGTGCGTCAAATTCAATAGTCTTTTTTACACCTTTAAAACATTCTTCCAATGTTAAATGTAAATTAAATTTTAAATCAGAGCCTCTTTTTGCAGCAGTTCTTTTTTGCCTTCCTTGACCCGAGCCCGAACCTCCAAAAAATTCTTCAAAAACACTACCAAATTGACTAAAATCAAAGTCGCCAAAGTGTTCACTTTTGAACCCAGAAAATCCATTTCCACCAGAAAATGCAGAGTCTCCGTAGTGGTCATATCTTGATCGTTTTTCAGGTGTTGATAAAATTTCGTAGGCTTCATTTATTTCTTTCATTTTCTTTTCTGCCTCCAGTTTGTTGTCTTTATTTCTGTCTGGATGATGCTTTACTACGAGCTTTTTATAGGCTTTTTTTATCTCATCTTGTGTGGCATTTTTTTCAACGCCAAGTATTTTGTAATAATCTTTTGTGCTCACGATAAAAAAATTGACTTTTTATAAGTTTAGTTGTTCTAATTACCTAAATAGTTTTATTTTATTTAAATTCAAGAGCCAATGAAGTTAATTGTTATTGTATTCTTATTTATAAATCACTTCGAGGCTTTTGCTAAAGAAACACCGATTGAAATACTTTGTAGTCAAAATACAATCAAAATTAACTCAATAGCCAAGTGTAAAAATATAGAACTTGATAACCCTACCCGCCTTGCAGTAGACTTTCCTTTTGAAAAATCAATCAAAATAAACAACACATCTGAAGTTTTAAAATCATGTATTTCAAGTGGGGTAAGCAACATAAGACAAAACAAAACAAGAGTTGTAATCGATATTAATGGAAAAATTAAAAACTTAAAATATAACAAAGAAAAATGTGAAACAATTTTTGAAATTGAAAAAAATATTACAAAAACAGAGGGGAAAAAAGAAATAAAAAAGCCTACAAAAAAAATAGAAGAGAAAAAACGAGAACCTAAAAACAACATAGAGATAAACAAAGAAAAAGAAAAAAAATCACAAGAAAACATACAAGACTTAAGTGCAGCACTAAAAATAAAAATAAAATCAGATATTGTAATCGCAATAGATGCAGGACACGGAGGGCGTGACCCAGGTACAATGCACCACGGTATGCAAGAAAAAACAATAACTCTTAAACTTGCAAAAATACTCAATCAAAGGCTTAAGTCAGAAGGCTATAAAACTATTATGACTAGAGATCATGATGTTTTTATACCTCTTAAAAAAAGAATACAAATAGCAAGACGGGCAAATGCAAATTTTATGATCTCTATCCACATTGACTACGAACCAACAGGTACAATGGAAGGATCAACTATCTATACAATCTCAGATACATTTTGGAAACAAGATAATTTATTTAAAAAATATAAAACAGAAGACCTAACTCCAGAAGAATTTTTAACAGAATATCCAGATCAAGTATCTGATCTTTTAGTTATAATGATGAAGTCAAAATCAGATGAATTATCTTTTAATCTATCAAAGCAGATCACTGAGGAATTTAAGTCAAAAAAAATATGTATAAAATGTCGTCAAAAACTTGCTAGATTTGTTGTATTGCACGGAGTAGACATACCTTGTATATTAATTGAAACGGCATATATTTCAAATAAAAAAGATCTAAATAAAATAAAATCAAAAGAACTTTATGAAGATTTTTCAAACAGCATAACAAAAGCAGTAAATAAAATGTTTGTAGAAAGAAAGTTATGATAGGAAGTTTTATAAAATATATAGCAGATAGATTAAAGTTCATCACATCTATCATCATATTGATTCTAGTTATTTCAAATGTTCAAATAAACATTATGGATCTATTTGGAAAAAGGATATTTACATGGATGACAAAAAATAAAAATATAAACTTAAAAATATACATACATGCTCCAAATATTGAATTTTTTGAAGATATAAAGCATTCAATATCAAGAAACTTCAAAAACAATAAGAATGTAAAACTTGAAGATCCTCAGAAATCGGATTGTGTTTTTTATACAAACAAACCTGAAGAGTTTATATCATCTAAACAAATTAAATCTGAAGCTCCAAATCAAACAAAAAACCCAATGTACAGTAAAGAATTATACTTTCAAGGCTATCAACTTTCAGATGTTTTACCTACTAGATTTTTGGAAGATAGCTACACATTAAAATTTAGAAGTAGCAAGGGCAATGTTTATTTTATGAAATGCAAAGAAGAAGCAAGTTTAATCCAGATAAAAATGGCAATAGACTTAACAAGAAGGTAGTTTAATTCTTTGAATTGCAAGGGATATTTGATTTTCTAATTCATTTTGATATATATCCAGCGACCTACTAAATGCTACAACTGTGTACATAAAATCACTAGGTATTGTGCAATTTAGCTTCATTATTGCATTGTATATTTTTCTTTTTATTTTAAAACGATTGACGGCATTTCCATTTTTTTTCGTAACAATAACCACAAACTTTCCGTTATTTATTACCCTAGCATATTTTGCTATATTGTTTGTAACAAATAAATTAAAAAAAGGCGTTTTATATCCACACGGCTTATTTGAATTGTACTTATTCTTCATTTTTCAAGCTATAAAATTTGCTTTTTATTTATAAATAGCATCACTTTTAATCAATGATGATTTAGAATATTTTTATATGTCAAATGTCGCAGTCATAATTCCGGCGAGAATTAACTCGTCTAGATTGCCAAAAAAAGCATTAGCAGACATCAATGGCAGAACCTTAATACAAAGAGCCGTCAACTGTGCTTTAAAAATAAAAAACTGCGATATTTATGTCACAACTGACTCAGAATTAATAGTAGAAAACCTTAAAGAAATAAAATTTTTTAATTGCATAATCACAGATTCAAACCTTCCATCTGGAACAGACAGAATTGCTGTGGCGCTGAAAAATGTTTCTAAAAAATATGATTTTATAGTAAACATACAAGGTGATATGCCTTTTTTTGATCATGGTATAATTGAAAAAGCAATTGAAAAAGCAAAAAAATTAAACCTTCCAATTACCACACTAATGTACAAAACAGACTCTGAAACTGCAAATAATACATCTAGGGTAAAAGTTGTATTTGAAGATCAATCTTTAGAAATCTCTAAAGCAATTTATTTTAGCAGGTCTATGGTACCACACGGTGCAAATCAATACAGCATCCATGTAGGTATTTATATATATCGTACAGATATTTTAAACAAATTTGTTGAACTTAAGCCGTCCAACCTAGAAAAACAAGAAAGCCTTGAACAACTAAGAGCGATTTCAAACTCTATAGATATATTTTTAATAAATATTTCAGAGAATTTAATGAGCATAGATACCATTGAGGACTTGGAAAATGCTAGAAAGGTGTTGTTATAATTTATATAATTTTTTATGTTGCTATCTGTAATTGCAAAATCTTTTTTTATAGGCAGTTTGTCAGTAAAATTAATAATGCTGACTTTATTTGCAATATCAATCGCTGGATTTGCGGCTTTTTTGCAAAAATTTACAATACTAAAGCTTAATTTAACAAGAATAGGCACTTTTGAAACACTGTTTTTAGATAAATCAAATTTAAGTTCTTTAATTGAATCAAACAGACATAAACCAAATAATCCTCTTGCTTTTTCACTCATACTGCTTGTTGATGCTGTAAAAAACAAAGAAAAAGTAAATGCCGTTGCAAATGTTATTAAGGTTAGTCAAATAGAAACACGCCAAAGACTGTCATATTTAGAAAAATATTTTGCAATATTCACAGCCATATCTCCTTTGCTTGGTCTTTTAGGCACCGTAATTGGCATTATAGAAGTTTTTGAATCAATATCTTCAGCAAACATACAAAGTGTTACCTTAAATTTAATAGCACCTGGTATATCAGGAGCTCTAGTTACAACAATACTTGGAATTGTAGTCTCGGTTATAAACTCAATTTTCTTGAGTTATTGCATGGCGAAGCGTCAAATTATAGAGGCTAAAAACAATGTTTTTCTTTATACAGAAAGCAACAAAATGATCAACATAGATAATTTGTACAACTTTGAAAATCAAGAAAATTTGAACGCAAGCGATAAAAATTTTTCTCAAAAAACCGAAGTAAAAGAAACGAAGATAGAAACAAAAGAAACCACTTACAATAAAAACCAAAATCAACAAATTCAAGTAATACAGCCAAAAGAAGAAATACTTAATGAATACGTAGAAAGTGAAGATGAAATAGAAACAGATGATGATCAAACCGATGATATTCAAGAAAATATAGAAGAAGATTTAAACACAGACGATGAAATAGAAACAGATGATGATGATAATGCTGACAGTGATAATGAAGATAATATTCAAGAAGAGGCTGACGGTATAGAATCGACAGATAAAGATAAAGACAAAAAAAACAACAACAATTCAGGCAACACAAATAACAGTGACGATGATTACAATTTAGACGAGCTTTAGATGTATATTCAGGAAGATACCTACGACACAAATTTAAACTCTATCAACTTAATGCCATTAGTTGATATTTTTGGAGCACTGATGATAGTATTTATTATATCAATGCCTGTTATGCTTTCAGGAATAGATATAAACCTTCCTAAGCACACACAAACGAGCGTTAATATAGAGGAAAGAGAAAATAAAAAACTTATTATATCATATAAAAATGCAAAAGAAATATTTTTAAATGACGAACAATTAAGACCAAGAGAACTTCTTAAAATAATGCAAAATATGAATAAAAAAGATGTTGCGGTTTTGTTATATGCTGATCAGAAAATAGAATATGGACTTGTGATTAATCTTTTTTCAAATATAAAAAAACTTGGATACACTAATATTACTTTAGTAACTCAAACAGAATAGAGATATGAAAGGTATTAAAAATAAATACTTAAAACTCTCCTTTCTTATCCATGTGATGAGCATTTTAACTTTTGTATTTTCATATGGAGCTTACACTATGTTTCAATACATAAAGTTCACAAAAAGACCAAATAAAGTAAAAGAACAAGCCTTCATTCCTAATACAGTTTCATTAGCTCAATTAAGTGCAGCTGAACAAGAAGTTTTGAAAAATCAAATACAAAAAACTTTAAAAAAAGTAAAAAACTTACCAACTCCAACAAACGAAACTATATCAAAAACTACTACACAAAAAAATGATTTACAAATCACGCCTCAAACACAAGATCCAAAGCCCCCTCAAACACAAGAAACTACTCCATTAAAAACAGAAGAACCTACCAAGCAAGAGTCGGAAATCAAAAATAAAGAAGAAAAGCCAAAAAATAAAGAAAAAAAACCAACTAAAAAAACTAAACCTAATAAAACCGGAAAACAAAACAACTCAACAGAGATAAAGTCATTAAAGGAAAATATTGAAAATAAAAACTCCAAAGAAATCCCAACAGAGGTACCTGAAACACAATCAGAAGAAGCTATGGCTCAAAATTCTGAGGAAACGTTTCTAAAGGAGCAAGTATCTTCATCACAAACCATATCGGATCAGGATATTATAAGATACCAAATCATAAGAGCTTGGTCTCAATTTGATGGATTTGATGAAACTGCATCTAGCCTTATCGTGCCTGTAAATATTAAACTTGACATAAACGGACGCTTAATAAGTGTGATTGAGAGAGACTCTGGTCATTTTTCTTTTTTAAGTAAAAAACAAAAAAAAGTTTACAAAGATATGTTTTCAAAAGCTAAACTTGCCATTCAAGAAGCAACTCCAATTGAGGGTTTAAATAAAAATAATTTTCAAAAATGGAAATCCATCGACTTGGATTTTAAAGTTGAAACTGGATTTTACTAAAGAATCATCACATCTTCAGATATAATGTGTACATGAAAGTGAAAAACTTGTTGACCAGCTTTGGAGCCTTTGTTAGTTAACAGTTTGTAGCTTTTAAGATTAAATTTTTCTGTAATTTCTTTTACAGAAATGAAAAAACCAGATATATATTCATGTGCTGATTTTGATATAAAATCTGCATAGTCTAAAACAGGCATCCTTGGAATTACAAGCAAATGAGTTTTTGCAACCGGATTAATGTCTTTAAAGCATATGCAAAATTCATTACTAAATACTATCTCGGAAGCAATTTCAGTCTTAAGAATCTTCGCAAAAACATTATTATCATCATACATATCGCACTTATTTTAACCCAAAAACATCCTTTCTTAACACCCATCCATTTTTGACACCTTTAATTTTAGTACGCACAAATTCAGAACGAGGATAGTTTTTACACAAAAACACTCCTCCCATTTTAAGCTTACCAAGTGTAATTTTATGTTGAAAATCTAGATTTGGTCTAAATAAAACCTGAAGGTCTCTTTTGGCAATGCAATAACTTTTATTCTCTTTTACTAAATTAATCTTAACCCATCCACTCTTTTTATTAAAAGTTTCTATAAAATACCAATCACCTGTTTGATATCTGACAGAAAAAGGAATACTTACATCATCTGAATTTAAAACAAAAGCAATTCTATAAAAAGTATCTGGACCTATTCTTACATTTACCGGATATTTCAAGATTACACCAAAAGAATTAATTTCTTTTACAGCCTGCAAATCTAAAAAAAAAAATATAAAAAATGTCAACGAACTAAGTAAAAATTTCATTAATATACCAATAGAAAAACTTTACACTTTTAATATAAAAAGTGTAAAGTTAAATACAAGAATTTAAAACAAATATAATAAAAATTATTTTAAATTTAATATTAACTTTGTTTTCTCAGTTTGTTAATCACAACACCTGTTCCAGCTGGTATCAACCTTCCAAGTATTACATTTTCTTTCATTCCCTTTAACGGATCCTTACTTCCTGCGATGGCAGCATTCGTAAGTATTCTAATGGTTTCTTGGAATGAAGCGGCAGAAATGAAAGACTCTGTATCAAGAGATGCCTTTGTTATACTTTGTACAATAGGCTCATACTTTACAAGTTCAAAACCTTCTTTCTCTCTTTGTTTGTTAATTTCTTCAAGTTTGTATGTATATATTACCTCGTCTACAGAAAGCTCTGTATCAACTGGATTTTTTACAACACTTTTTTGGAGCATAAATTTAGCTACTATTTCAATGTGTTTACTATTAATAAACACACCTTGTAAGCCATATATTGATTGAATTCTTTCAGTGATAAATAAAATTACATCATTAATTCCGCTTGCCTTTAATACGCTATGAATATCCAAGTCTCCATCTAAAAGAATTGAACCTTTCTTGACAAATGAGCCATTTTTGATTTGAATTTTTCTATTTTTCTGAACTACAAAAGATATAGAATCTAAAGATTTATCAATTGGATGAATAACGATTTTATTTTTCGTTTTATAATCATTCATAAACTCAACATGTCCATCAAACGGAGACAATATTGCTGGATTCGTAACATGTCTAGCTTCAAATATATTCTCAACCATAGGCAAACCTCCCGTAATATCAGATGCGCCAGAAGAATCATTTTCACGATAAAATTTAACCATTTCATCACCCATCTTTACTTTTGCACCATCGTTTACGAGTAGCATGCAACCTGGTGTGAGATTGTAGAATATTTCGTATCCTGAGCTACCGAGTACAGGTTGACCATTTTTATCAACAAGCTTTACTCTTGGTGTTAGATCTTTTTTTGTTTTTTGCCACTCAGACACTATCTTTATTGTGTCACAAAGAACATCGTCAAATTTCTCATTAATAGAGATACCAATCTCAAGATCTTCATACTTTATGTAAGCGTCAGTATCGGCATATATAAAATTTACATAAGGATCCCATTTTATTAAAATATCATCAGCTTTTACGCTATCTCCATCATTCACAAGCAGCGTACAGCCATATTTAATGTCATAAATTTCAAGTATTTTTTGATTTTCATCACAAACTTCAATAGTACCAAAATGACTTATAACCTTAACTCCGTCTTTCGCATTAACCTTGTCTATATTTACAAATCTAACTTTTCCAGAACATGATGCTTTAAGTTCGTCGTCTAAAAAAGCCTTAGATGTAGCACCTCCCACATGGAAAGTGTTCATTGTCAACTGTGTGCCAGGTTCACCCATTGACTGTGCAGCTATTATACCCGCGGCCTCACCAACACTTACAGGTTTTTGAGTTGACATATCTATTCCGTAGCATTTAGAACATATTCCGTCTTTAGTTTTACAAAAAACAGGACTAAATATTTCAACTTGATGCAACTTATCCAAAATATCGATATGAGCATCTGTAAGTAAGCTTCCAGATTTTATAACATTACCATTGAATTCAATATCTTTAGCCAAAATTCTACCAATTGCATTCGCAGTAACAGGCTTAACAACCCTGCCATTTTCAAGTTTTGCCTTTAAAACCAAGCCATTCTGTGTACCACAGTCTTCTTCTGTCACAACACAATCTTGAGCAACATCTACAAGTCTTCTTGTTAAATAACCGGCATCGGCTGTTTTTAAAGCAGTATCAACACTACCCTTTCTTGAACCATGGGCCGAATTAAAGTATTCAAAAAGCTCAAGACCTTCTTTGAAGTTAGATATAATAGGTGTTTCTAATATCTCTCCAGATGTTTTTGAAATCAAACCTCTCATTCCAGCAAGCTGTCTCATCTGAGTTTCAGAAGCTCTTGCTCCAGAATGCATAATCATATTGATAGAATTCATTGTATAAGGATTTTTGTTGTCTTTATTTATTATAGACATCATATCTTTAGAAATTTGAGATGTACAAATAGCCCATCTGTCTGTTATTTTATTGAATTTTTCTTTACTTGTGATGTATCCCATTTGATACTGATCTTCTGTTTGTTTTATAAAATCTAAAGCTTCCTGTACTTTTAAAGGCTTTGTAGTTGGTATAACCATATCATCTTGACCAAATGACAATCCAGATATCGTGGAGTATTCAAAGCCTATATACATTAATTTATCACAAAGTATAACAGCGGCCTTTTGTCCAAAGTTTTTATACACTAATTTAACTACTTTTTCAATCATTTTAACAGAAAAAGGCTCATTAAGATCTGCAAGATCAATTTTATCTTCATGAGGCACTATCTCAAATAACTTTACACGCCCTGGTGTTGTAATAATCGAGTGTTCTTGATTTTTGAAATTATAATAATATTTAATTTCATCGTGTAAAAGAAGTTTTTTATTATGTAAATCAGCGCTAACATCTTCATACTGAATATAAGAACGAACCTTACCTTTGAATTCTTGATTTTTGAAAGACAAATAGTAAAGACCGACCGCCATATCTTTTTTGGGAACAATCATAGGATCTCCATTGGCAGGATTTAATATGTTATTTGAAGACATTATCAAAACACGAGCCTCTATTTGAGATTCTATTGACAGAGGTATATGAACTGCCATTTGGTCTCCATCAAAGTCTGCATTAAATGATTTACATACCAAAGGATGAAGTTGAATTGCTTTTGAGTTAATCAACTTTGGTTCAAATGCCTGAATTCCAAGTCTATGAAGAGTAGGAGCTCTATTTAAAAGAATAGGATGTTCCTTGATAACATCTTCTAACATATCCCAAATTATAGGTGCGTTGCTTTCTATCAATTCATTTGCAGAGCTTATTGTTGAAGCTTTACCAGTTACGCAAAGGCGACCAATTAAAAAAGGCTTAAGTAACTCGACTGCCATCAACTTAGGAAGACCACATTGGTGTAGTTTTAATGAAGGACCTGAGACAATTACTGAACGACCAGAGTAGTCAACACGCTTTCCAAGTAAATTTTGTCTAAATCTACCACCTTTTCCTTTTAAAGAATCAGATATACATCTCAAAGGACGACCAACCTGATCTTTAAGAGGCTTGTCAAGTTTTGAATTATTAAATAATGCATCAACTATTTCCTGTAATAATCTTTTTTCATGACGAACAATAACATCTGGAGCGCCCAAAGAAATTAATTTTTTTAATCTGTTGTTTCTGCTAATTAATATGCGATATAAATCATTTAAGTCAGAAGATGCATATTTATTACCATCTAGCATGACCACTGGTCTTAAATCTGGTGGTAAAACTGGAACAACAGTCATTACAATCCATTCGGGCTTATTACCACTTGCAAGAAGATTTGTAATTAATCTTTTTCTAGTTAAAATTTGTTTTCTTGTCAAGATTGCTTTTGTATTTTTCAATGCAATTTTTAAATTTTCCAATTCTGTGTAAAAATCCATTTCTATTAGAGCAGTTTTAATAGCCTCAGGTCCAGTTTGAATTTTAAAAGAATCAAAGCCGTATTTCTCAGACATTTCTTCAAACTCTTCTGGCATTAAAATTTCATGTTTTTTTAGAGGGGTGGCACCTGGATCAGTAACCATTACAGCAACCATACGAGCAAGAGATTCAACCTGACTTACAGTTTTCTTTAACAATGAACCAACTATAGATTGACCATTTCCACTCTTTAAAAACAAAGGGTTTACAACTGGAGATGCAAGCTTTACATGACCTATTCTATCTCTTCTTACAGATGCAAGAGTAACTTCCACATCACACTTTTCACACTTTATACCTTTGTATTTATATCTTTTATATTTACCACAAAGACATTCGTAGTCTTTAACCGTTCCGAATATTTTACAACAAAAAAGACCATCTTTTTCAGGTCTAAGTGTTCTGTAGTTTATTGTATCAGGTCTTTTTACTTCACCGTAAGACCATGATAAGATTTTATTATCTGAAGCAATTTTAATGCCGAAATAATCAAATTCTGCAACACCACTAGATTGCATTGACACTAAGTCATCAAATAAAAGCAACTTATTCATAAAGAAAAAAATAAAAATTATTCAGCAGAGCCTTCTTGTTGTTCGTCATTTTTTTGATACTTTCCAAGCTCAATATCAAAGCCCATTGCATTTAGCTCTTTTACAAGAACATTAAATGACTCTGGAAGTGCAATTTTGAACTTATTTTGACCTCTTGTAATTGCCTGATATGTACTTTGTCTACCCTGCACATCATCAGATTTCACAGTCAACATCTCACGCAATGTATTTGCGGCTCCATAAGCTTGAAGTGCCCAACATTCCATTTCTCCAAGTCTTTGTCCTCCAAAGTATGACTTACCACCAAGAGGCTGTTGACTAACAAGACTGTAAGGACCAACAGATCTTGCATGCATTTTACCGTCAACCAAGTGATGCAACTTCATCATATACATATAACCTACAGTTACTTTTCTATCAAATTTCTCACCAGTTAAGCCATCATATAACTCAACTTGACAATCCTTTGAATATCCAAGTTTCTGTGATAATGTTGATATTTTTTCATGAGAAGGCGAGTTAAACACTGGTAACTCAAAATACATTCCTTTTTTATAATTATCCACATAATTTACAAAATGATCATCAGACATCTTATCAAAATTATTCTTTAACTCGTCATCTTCTAAAACGCTATAAATAAAATTTTTAATATTAGAAGCTGCCTCTTTATTTTCAAGCATCTCGGTTATTTTCTTGCCCATGCCGTATGAAACAAGACCTAAATGCGTTTCAAGTATTTGACCTATGTTCATACGACCTGGCACACTAATAGGACTTAAAACGACATCAAGACTTTTACCGTCTGACATATAAGGCATGTCTTCTTTTGGTAAAACAACAGATATCACACCTTTATTACCATGTCTTCCTGACATTTTATCACCTGGTTGCAATTTAGACTTTACCGCAACATAAACTCTAGCGACTCCTAATACAGGACTAGGTAAATCATCTCCATCCATAATAACATTCACATCTTTATTATAATCATCATAAAGTTTATAAACTGCTTTTTGATAATTTGTTATAACCTGATTGAATTCAGCGTTATTTACTATATTTTTATCCTCAAAGATAATTTTTGTTTTCGACAAAAGCGCTTTATTTAATAAGCCACTAGAAATAAGTGAAGTTTTGCCTTTATAAAAAAACTTTACATCTCCGAATTTCATTATAATGAAATCATGAAAAGCCTTAGATATTATATTCAAAGACATGTCATATTCTGACTTTCTCTTATCAAGTTCTTCACGCTCAACAACTTTAGCACGGCCTCTTTTAACAAAACCTCTTTTTGTTAAAATTGTAGAACCTATGACCGTTCCATACACACCGCTTGAAGCATAGAGAGAGGTATCTTTTTTATCCAAGACTTTATCACCAAAAATTGCACGCAGTAATTTTTCTTCAGGACCAGATATAGACTCTTCCTTTGGAGAAGTTTTTCCAATTAATATATCACCAGGTTTAACAAATTTTCCAATCTGAACAATACCTGATTCATCTAAATATCTAAGTCTATTTACATCGTTAATTGGTATTTCGTTGGTAAATTCCTCAGAACCTCTTTTTGTATCAATAGCTCTACATTCAAAAACCTCAATATGAATAGAATCAAATATGCCATCTTTCACCAATCTATCTGAAATAACTATAGAGTCTTCAAAATTGTAGCCTCTCCATGGCATAAAACCAACGAGAACATTTTTTCCAATTGAAACTTCTGCATTCTGAACACAATAACCATTAGTCAATACATCGCCTTTTTTAACAATTTGACCAATATCTACGCATGGAACCTGATCAATACAAGTATCTTGATTTGTTTTTTCGAATTTTCTTAACTTATATATATCAACTACAGCAGAAAGAGATTCTTTGTCAAAAAAATCAATTATTATAGTATCGGCATCTACATACTTTACAATTCCATCTTGCTTAGCAATCACAACCGCAATAGAATCTTTTGCGACTATTTTTTCCATACCAGTTCCAACAAAAGGCTGTTCTAGTTGACAAAGAGGAACAGCTTGTTTTTGCATATTACAGCCAAACAAACCTCTTGTAGGCTCGTTATGTTCCAAAAACGGAATCAAAGAAGTGACAACCGAAACAGCTTGACTTGATTTTACATCTATATATTTAACACTAGTTACATCAAGCATTTTAAAGTCTGGACCATGTCTTGCAATAATTAAGTCAGCTTTCTTATTGAAAAATTGATCAGAGGTTGATATGACGGAATCAGCTTCTTTATTGGCATCTATGTATTCTATTTTTGGAGTTATTTTTCCATTTTCAATAAGACGATAAGGAGCTTCCAAAAAACCATATTTATTAACTCTAGCACAACTTGCTAAATTCAACACAAGACCCACACTTTGACCATCCGGAGTTTCTATCGGACACAATCTATTATACTGCGTGTAGTGAATATCTCTTACATCAAAACCTGCATGTTCTTTTTTAACTCCACCCACACCTAAAGATGATATTTTTCTTTTATGAGAAATTTGAGACAGTATATTTGTTTGCTCTAAAAACTGAGAAAACTGTGAAGATATAAAAAAATCTCTAATTGCTGAAGTTATGTATTTGCCTATAATCAAATCAGAAGGTTTACATGTGTCAAGTATGACTGTATGGAGTTTTTCAACAGCATATTTAGATATCTTTTTTAAACCAATCATTAATTGATTTTGAACAAGCTCTCCAACAGACCTAACACGCCTATTACCTAAATGATCAACATCATCTGTGTCGATATTATTTTGTTTTAAATGTATTAATTTTTTTATAGCCAAAATAATGTCATCTTTTTCCAAAACAGTTGAGGTTATCTCTCTGTTATGACCTAATATACTGTTTATTTTATATCTACCTACATCAAATAAATCGTAATTTACTTGATTGAAAAATTCATTTTCAAAAGCTTCTTGTGCGGTATGAGAAACAAACTGTTCGTTTGGATTCATTGTCAAGATTATTTCACGCAAAGCATCTTCAGTGGTTAAATTTTTATCTACTATCAATGACTTCAAAATTCCGTCACAAAAATCTTTAGAATAGATATTTATAGCTTTAAATTCATTAACATTTAGTTTAAAAAGTTTCTTCAGCAAACCTGAATTAATCTCTGTTAAGGAGTCAGCCGCACACATGTCTTGCACAACAACATCGTCATATAACTTTAAAGATCTCTGCGAGATTTCAGATTCAGTTATAAATAACTTGGAATCTTTGTGTTTTTGAATAAGGTTCTGAGT
>CAXNCX010000015.1:0-13603 GCA_964201065.1 Candidatus Deianiraeaceae bacterium
GTTTTAACACCTTCAGCAAAAAAAATTTCAATTTCCCCATCTTGATCTTCATAGTTAACATTGGCAAAATTAACATATATTTTTTGATCCTTTTCTGGACTTTTTCCCAAAGCATATGCCAAAAGTGGATCGTCTTCTTGTACGCAGACTTTTTCTTCACTTTCGATAATAGGCTTTGAATCTGGAGCAGCACTGAATATCTTTGCAGCACTTGAATTTTCAAAAGGTCTTGGGGTAGCGGTTTGAAAAGGCAATGAAAAAGGAATGGTGGCTTTAATAAAATTTTTTGATAATGTATCGCTTAGAAATTGTTTCTTACACACTCCGTCTTTACAAAACTCTGTGTAGCTATAAACTAAAGGATTGTAAACATGATAGGCTTTTTCTGTATCTTCATCTCCAATTTTTACATACACTCCGTAGCCTCTTTCCATTGCACATGGTTCAAATTCAAGTTCATCCAAGCTAAACTTACCTGTTTTGATGTCACTCTCTTTTAAATGAATTCCGACAGCATAGTCAGTAAATTTATACATCAATGAAGTTGAATCTTGTGTGCTTTTAGATTCATATCTGCATAAATTAGTTAAACGCTTTTGATCGGTGTCTGCATAGACAATATCACTTGTCATTTTACATTTTTTATAATCATTTGACTTTTGATAAGTATAGATAATTCCACCGCCTTGATTTTTGTAATCAATGTAAGGTTTGTATGTAAAAATATCTTCTTTTGGCGTATTTTTTTCGCCAAAAGGAAACCAAGTACCGTTAACAAACATTCTCAATCTTCCACCGTTGGTTTTATAACCCGTGTATTTCCAAGGCATAGATTGACCGGGGTTGCAATAAATTGAAGATCTTTGCTTGTCATCTTGAACACAAACATGAGAATCTTCAACTTTTCTTCCAAAAACAAACTCTGGCTTTGCATCTATTTTAACAATATTAGAAGAACCTTTTCGACTTGGATAAATACATCCGCTACTCGTTACAAAAATCCCATGAAGAAAAGATAAAATGACTAAAACTAGCCCAGTACCGAATGTTATAGCCAGTTTTATCTTAAGTAGTTTATTAGATAAAGAGTTTTGTGATACACCAGAACCAGCCATTTTGATTGCTTTTTAGTACTTATTTTTAGATTTAAGGTTATTTGCAAGATATTAATTAAAATCATACAGATTTTATTTGTTGTAATCTTTTCTTGAATTGTCTATATCATAATATGCATTTTAATTTACATAATATGAGCAATAATAATAAAAACTTAAAAAACCAAGGCAAAATAAATCCTAACGATTCAAGGTACACATTTGCTAACAATCCATCAAATCCATACAGTCCCGCGTATCAAAACAATCCAAAAGTTCCTGCATTCGATGGAAAAGTTACGCCTAACGATTCAAGGTATGATGAGGCAACTTTTGATACAGCTCGATATGGTCCAGCAGCTTTTGAAAAGCACAAAGAAACGCAAATACAAGCACAAGGCGAATTAAATCAAATAAAACCAAGACCACAAGAAGATAAAAATCATAAATTTAACATTCCACAACAACAAAATCAAATAGGAAAAAATTATAAATACGGTAGTAGTTTTAACCCACAGTCTATATATGAAAGCACAAATTTAGAGGAATCCAAGGAAGCAGAAAAAGACAAAAGTTTCAGCAAGTTAAGTATTAACGAGTCAAAATATATTTCAAACTCTCAATTTAATAAACTTTCAAAACCAAAATCTTCAACAGAGACTAAAAAATCAGAACATTGTAAAAAATAAATAATCAAGATTAATTAAAATATCTTGATTATTAAATCAATGGTTAAAAATGATTAGAAAGCTAATCATAATTTACAACAATGCAAAAAGACATTAGAAACGTAGCAATTATTGCCCATGTTGACCATGGTAAAACAACACTTATCGATTCAATTTTTAAACAATTTGGTCATTTTAAAGCAACCGAAGATCTGTCAGAAAGATTAATGGATAGCAATCAGTTAGAAAAAGAGCGTGGTATAACAATTTTTTCAAAATGTACATCAGTTTCTTATGATGATAAAATAATAAACATAGTTGACACCCCTGGGCACGCAGACTTTGGAGGAGAAGTTGAAAGAATACTAAGCATGGTAAATGGCTGTATTTTGTTAGTAGACAGCTCTGAAGGAGTAATGGCTCAAACAAAATTCGTGTTGTCAAAAGCACTTGAATACAAAATTCCAATTATAGTCGTTATTAATAAAATCGATAAACCCGAAGCAAGACCTAATTATGTAATTGACGATATACTTGAGCTCTTTATGGATCTTGGTGCAAATGATGAGCAATGTAATTTTCCTGTTTTATACGCATCAGGAAGAGACGGATGGGCAAGTAAAGACAAGGACACAAAGGGTTCTGACTTAAGTCCTTTAATTGAAACAATAACCAGCTGTGTAAATCAACCAAAACACACATTCAAAGATGACAAGTTCAGATTTTTAGCAACAATGCTTGAATATGACAACTTTCTTGGAAGAATGCTAACAGGTAGAGTTTACAGTGGTGTTGCAAAAGTAAATATGCAAGTTGATGTTTTGGATATTAACGGAACTGTTGTTGAAAAGTGTAAAATTACAAAAATAAGAAAGTCACTTGGAACAATAAAAATAGATATAGATGAAGCAGTTGAAGGCGACATAGTTACTTTAGCCGGTTTCACAAAAGGCACAGTATCAAATTCAGTTGTAGAAAAAGACTCAACTGATACAATACCTGCAAAACCAATTGACAAACCAACTCTTGGAGTAGTAATAAGCCCAAACACCTCTCCTTTCTCCGGAAAAGAAGGTTCAAAAATTACATCAACAATGATCAAAGAAAGACTTAGCAAAGAAGCTGAAAACAATGTTGCAATATCAATTGAAACCGACAACGGCGAACACTTTGAAGTTAAAGGTCGTGGAGAATTACAACTTGGTATATTAATTGAAACGATGAGAAGAGAAGGCTTTGAAATGTCAATTTCTCGTCCAAGAGTTTTATTTAAAGAAGAAAACGGGAAAAAACTTGAGCCAATTGAAGAAATTATATTAGATGTTGACGATGAACACTCTGGAACTGTAATTCAAAAGCTTCAAACAAGAAAATGCGACATGATAGAAATGAAGCCTTACGGAACAGGAAGAACAAGATTAATATTCCACGCTCCAACAAGATGCATCTTGGGTTATCAAACTGAATTCAGAAATGACACACGAGGTAGCGGTATATTTAATAGATTGTTTCACTGCTACGCACCATTTAAAGGCGAAATTGAAAAAACTAGAAATGGCGTAATGATCGCAACTGAAAAAGGACCTGCAACTGGATATTCTTTAGACAATCTTCAAGAAAGAGGAATTATGTTTATCACACCTGGTTCTGAAGTTTACGGTGGAATGATTATTGGTGAACACAACCGAGACAACGACTTGCCGGTAAATGTTATAAAAGGAAAACAGCTCACTAATGTTAGATCATCAGGCACAGATGACGCGATAAAGCTAAAACCTGCCGTACACATGACACTTGAAGAGTGTATTTCATATATCCAAGACGACGAATTAATCGAGGTAACTCCTCTGAATATAAGGCTTAGAAAAAGATATCTTGATCCAAATGATAGAAAAAAGAACTCAAGGTAGCATTAAATTTTAAGTGGATGAAGAAAATCAAAATTAATTCGTTTTACTTCTTTGCAATCTTCCAGTTGTTTACCTTGGCTGTTTACAATGAAAGTTTTTTCAGCTCAATACACAGTAAGGCAAACGCACAAAATCTAGATACCTATAAAATTTTAACAACATTTTTAGTTGCCGCATTTTTTGCAAACACATTTTTAACAACTTTATTCTTTTGGAAACAAACACATAAAGTTGCACTATTTATATTAATAAGTCTAAACGCACTTGCGGCTTTTTATATAAAACAATACGGAATAAAAATCGACTCAGGAATTATAGAATCAGTATTCAAGACTACGCCAAGAGAGGCGAGTGATTTTTTCACAATAAAGCTCGCATTTCACTACACCCTTACAGCAATAACTCCTTATACTGTGTTCATAAAAATATTTGAAGTAGAGTATGTAAAATTTTTCAAAAAACTATTCTACAAGATAATTCAATTGTTTGTTTGTATTGTTTCTGTTGCTGTCTTATACATGCTAACGAGTCATACAATTAGTTCTTTTGTTAGAAACAACAGAGGGTTAAACTACCCAATACCTCTGGCTTATATAGTTTCAACAATAGATTATATGAGGCTAGCTTTCATAAAAGATGTAAAATCAAAAGAAAAAACCTTAATTATCCAAAACACAGTAACAAAACCGACAAATAAGAAGCTAACTTTATTTATATTTGTAATGGGCGAAGCTGCCAGAGCTGATAGATTTCAGTTAAACGGATATAAAAAAGAAACCAATCCAAATCTATCGAAGATAAAAGATTTAATAAATTTTGAAGAAGTTTCTTCATGTGAAACTTTCACTGCAAAATCTCTACCTTGTATATTTTCACATCTAAATCGTAAAGATTTTCTATCTTCAAAGTTAAACTATCAAAGCATTCTTGATATAATTACAGAAACAGGATTTAAAGTTCTGTGGAATGAAAATGGAAGTCGTGACTACGGAGTGATTGATAAAAACAATAAAAATATAGAACATTTTAGTACTCAAGAATTAAAAGACAAAAAGTACTGCGACACTGAATGTCATGATGAAGTTTTAATTTACCACAATACTAAAAACTTTATAAACAAACATAACAACAAAGATTTATTTATAGTTCTTCATCAAGTAGGCTCACATGGCCCTGCATACTTTTTAAGAAAACCAAAAGGATTTGAAAAATTTAAACCTGAATGCCAAAATAAAGAAATGAGCAAATGCTCAAGAGAAGAAATTTCAAACGCCTACGACAATACAATACATTACACAGATTACTTTTTATCGGAAGTAATTAAACTTGCAAAACAATACCAAAATAAATATAATATAGGTGTATTTTATGTGTCTGACCACGGTCAATCTCTTGGAGAGGCGGGTCTTTATTTACACGGAGCACCTTATACGATAGCCCCAAAAGCTCAAACTCATGTTCCGATGTTTTTTTGGCTTGATGACTCGTTTAATTCAAAAAAAATAAACCTAAAAAAATATACCAAAACAAAAGTTAGTCATGACAATATTTTTCACACAATTTTAGGCTTACTTAACATAGACAATCCTTACTATAAAAGTTCTTTGGACCTGTCTAAATAAAAGTATTTACAATTATTTCTTTTTTCATGAATAGTAGTGTTAAAATAATTATGAAAAAGAATATAGCTACAAGTTTATTAAGTCTCGCCTTACTAATGGGGTGTGTTGCAAAATATAGCAAAACACTGACTCAAAATGAAAAAAATATAATAAAAATTTCAAAATCACTTGTAAACAAGCCATACGAAGCAAATTCTGTCGGTGAAGGATTTAAAAGTAGATACAATCAAAAACCTATATACATAGAAAGTGGCTTTGATTGTCAAACTTTCATAGAATATGTTTTGGCAAAATCTATTTCTAAAGACAGCGATGAGTTTAAGAAAAAAATTATATGTGTAAAATACAAAAACTGTCAAGTTGGATATCACAAAAAAAATCATTTTTTTGCACTTGACTGGATAACAAACAACAGTGAGCAAGGCTTTATTTCAGACATAACAAGTCAATACGAAGAAAGCAAAGCAGTCACAAAAACAATCAGCAAAAAAAACTGGGCAAATACTGTTCTTGAGGAAGACTCACTGTACTTACCAAATTTAAAAAATGAATCAGAAAAACAAAAACGCGTACAGGAATTAAAAAACTTGTTCAAAAACACACAAGATCAAGAAATCACACAATATTTTATTCCAAGTGAAAAAATAACATATGACTTTATAAAAAAACTACCAGAGGTGTTTTTTCTTGGAATTGTAAAAGAAAACAATTTAAAACCTATAATTGGTACGGATATAATAGTAACACATGTGGGAATTGGAATTAAAGAAAACGGAAAACTCTTTTTAGTGCATGCAAGCAGTGAAAGTAAAAAAATTGTAGAAATCGATCTCGTTAATTATTTTCAAAGAGACTCTTTGCAAAATCCAAATTCAGGCATGATTGTGCTTCAAGTTAAATAAACTTAAAGACTTGGGTAAACAGGCTGGATTTGCTTAACTGACTGCATCTCTTTTTGAGAATTAAAAAATTCTAGCATTTTATTAGGATTAAAATCCGTTGCTAAGTATGTACTGTTATCAAGATCGACAGTGTTTATTTCTTTAAAACTCACATCATGTGCATCCTTATAAACTTGGTTTACCTCGCAAACATAAAGGCTGTTTTTTTTTACCAGAAATGGCTAAATATTCAAATTTACCATTTTTCGCGTCATTCAAAAATAACATAAAAGAATTTATTGCATAAATTTCATCAAAAACAATAGAAAGCCCTGATGCAAATGCACACCCAATTCTAGTGCCAGTTAAACTACCAGGGCCAACATTTATAACCAGAATTTTTTTTTCTGCCGTAAAATCTTTAATTAAATTTTTTGTAATATCGGCAATTTTTTCTGCCTGCTCCATATAGTCAAAAAACTCACATTTGAGAATTCCATCAACACAAGATGCAACGAAAAAACTCTTTATAGCCGTGTTAATCATTAAAATATCTGAACTAGATTTCTTCGTCTTGACTTTTTGCATATTTTAAAAGATTAATCGTGTGTATTAAACATATTACATAAATCATATTGGCTTGAGTGTAAAATCCCAAACGCATCGCATAGTAAAAAATAGAAATATTAAATAGGTTTAAAATAGAAAAACAAGCTTTAATTATGGGGTATTTTTTATAAAATGTGCGAAGAAAAAGATCAAATATTGTAATAAAAAACAACACTACTAAGCTAGAGTCTCCATTTTTTATAAAAAACAAATAAATCAACAAATTTAACAAATAAACATTCTTTTGTGCATGTAAAAAACTAAAAGACATTATGATTGCTATCAAGCTGAATATTTGTGAGTTGAATTCATTAATGTCTATACTTTTATCAAGGCTGCTGCTGAAAATAATCAAAAAAAGCATGATCATTGGAGTTATTTCTTGAAAAAGATCTTGATATTCAATGCTGTATGTTTTAATATTTGTCGATTTACAAAAAACAAAGCGTAAAACGACTACTAAACAAAGAATAATTAGCAACACAAAAAATACCAAAGATGTATTTTTAAAACAAAATGTCATAGAAAATATTAAAAAGTAACACAAAGATCTAATTAAATCAATCGAGTCTTTCTTAATAAGCGAAGAATGATACATTCCTTTGATTAAAAAAATAACTATAATAAAGAAATATACCAAGTTTAGAAGGCTTGTGTAATAATAAGTTCCAAGCAACATAATAAAGCTAAGGATAAAAAAAGTAAAGTGATTGTCAACATTTTGAAATCTTTTTATGTCAATGTTTTTTGACAGAAATCCATAATAAAAAAACTCAAAACAAATCCACATATTTTGCTTTGTTAATCCAAGTTTGTAGAAAAGTGCTAACAAAATAATAGATATTAAAATTATTGTATTTTCATGATTTTTTCGCAAAAAAATGCAGTAACCTAAACAAAGATTCGCAAAGAAGTATAAACTTAAGTTTAAAATAACAATATTATCAAAAATCATATATCCAAATTTAAAAGCTTGCAATCTTGGTTATCTTTATGAACAAAATGCAAATCAGTTGCAAAAAACTGAAACTTTATTTGATTAAGTTTTTTAAACACTATATCCTCAGTAAACTCGTCAAAAAAAGCACTATACTCATCTAAAAGAAATATAATATCAGTTTCTTTCA
Organism: Candidatus Deianiraeaceae bacterium; assembly: GCA_964201065.1. GTDB lineage: Bacteria > Pseudomonadota > Alphaproteobacteria > Rickettsiales > Deianiraeaceae > CAXNCX01. Next base: position 7,912 of record CAXNCX010000015.1, read on the forward strand.
AAAGCAACATTACCTTCAAAAATAGGTTCAAAATTGCTACTTTTTTCTGACTATTAGAAAGTAAGTCTTTATTTAACCAGTGTTCTTTTAAAAAACACTCCAAATTCACATCAAATCTATGAACACTAAAAGTTGTTCTATTGCTTTGTAAATCTAAATTTCTAGAATCTTTAAGCTTTTTTGCAAAAAACTCAGGTGTCAAGTCCTCCTCAAACATTGACAAAACTGACAACCTTACATCAAAATCATCGTAATCAAGGTCGTTTATTTTTAAACAAAATTTAAATATGTTCTTATGTAAAAATAGACCAATATCTGCAATTTGCTTTTCAATTTTATCAAGCATTATTGAGTTTATAGAGCTATTAAAATCTGCGGTTTGAAGAATTTTAGTTCTTCTAAAAAGAAGCTTTGAATACTCTGAAAAATTTTGTAGATGTGTACTATCTATCAAAATATTCGTGAGATTATTTATAACATCTCTTCTGCATTCGGTAGTCGAAAAAAAACTATAATGAATATGAGAATTTAAGTAAAAAACCTTAAAATGTGAACTTAGTTTTGCTAAAGTAACATTTTTTTCGTTAAGTTTGTAAATTTTTTTATTATTTAAGCTTTCAATTGTAACTTCGTGTCCATTTTTCATCTCAAATTTTAGAAAAAAATCCTCAATAAAATCTTTTTTACATAGCTCTATTGGTAAGTTTTTATAATTTAACAGAGATATAGCATCCAAAATTGTAGTTTTTCCGGAAGCATTTTTGCCTATAATAAAGTTGTGTCTGTTTAAATCATCCACTTTATAAGCGGTATATTTTTTAAAATTTTTCAGTAATACACTCTTAATCACATGCAATATACAACACTTAGTATTTTAATTTCAAAATTATGTTTTATTTACAACTAGAAAATTTTGTTTTTAGTATTTTATATATAACTAGATTTAATGATTAGATGATTTTTAGATTTTTAAAACCAGAAAAAGTGTGTATGGCAAATATTATTATATCTTGTGACTGGGTAAATTTTCTAAAGAATCAGCAACAAACTGGAATACTTTTTCTATATTATTAATTTGTTGTTCATAGTGAGATTGGCTCAAGCCTTCAGCTACAAGTTCTTGCTTGTTTAAAGCAAAAATAGGCTTTCCATGTGCTTCACTTATTACTTTAAGTTTGTTCATATCAGGTATCGTTTCTATTACAAAAGGAGTTTTGCCTTTGAAAATTTGAGAAAACTCCTCTTTTGAGATAGTCATCCTAAATTTACTCAATATCTCGAAGAGTTCGAGTGCTGAACTGTCAATTTTTTTAAACCATTCATTAAATGCATTCACTGTGGCATTATTATTTCTCCTAAAAGGTCTGAAATCTTGAGATATTATACCCAAAAATTTTGGTTCTGCCTTGATTCCAATTTTATTAAACTGATCTATTCTGTATTTATTAATTTTACTATCCCAATCTTTTAAAACAGACTGTAAATTTTCCAAAGCTTGTAAGCAGAAAAAACTAGGATTTAATGGAACCATGAAGTAATGTGAAGACATTAATGTAAACATATTCAACATGCCTAAATTAGGCGACATATCGATTAAAGTATAATCATAGTCCTTACTTATGTCTTTTATAGCCTTTTCAAAAGCAACAGGCAAATGGGATGCTGTTTTTGAATTACTTTGTATGGCATATCCAAACTCCACATCAAATTCGGATAAAGAAATATCACCTCTTAATAAATGTAAACTGCCTCTGACATTACTTTTGACATACAACTTTTTATCAACTTCCTCCACAGATTGAAATAGTTTTGGAGCTAAATATTCGTAAATACTTAAACTGTCTTGTAAAGGTTTTATGTTTTTAGTAAACAATGTATAGTCTTCTTCATCGGAAAATCCGTGAACGAAAGAACTCAAGTTTTGTTGCGGGTCGGCATCAATAAGGAGAACTTTTTTTCCTTTTTCAGACAATTTCCAAGACAAATTGTAAGCAAATGTAGTCTTTCCAACTCCACCTTTATGATTGAAAAAAGATATTATCTTACTCATAAAAGATAGCTTAGTAAATATTTTTTTGTATCAAAAAATAATACAGCTTAATTTAGTTGTCAAGAAACAATTAAAAATGCTTTCATAAAAGGTCTAGGTCTATTAATCTTGTACTGCTAATGGAATAAATTTTTACATCTCAAAAGAAACTTACTACAGTTAAAAACAATAACAATAAAGTATGAATTCATATTCATTTTTTCTAAAAGGTTTTTTTCCCTTGATATAAAAAAAAAGCAACTATATATGAGTTAAGTAAACAAAATCTTAAAGACTTTTCAAATGAAAATTGATCAAAAAAAGAAATTTCCAATTTGGCTATTAGTAGCTTTAGGGTTTGGAATCTTAAACATATTTTTTGCAAATATGCCAATAAAAAACACCCAAGTGCCTTTGTCAGAATTTTTTGACCAAATCAATAAAAACGAAGTAACTGGAGTGGAAATGCAACAAGAAACAATATACTTCACAAATACAAATAATCAAAAACTACGAACATCCTATCCAATGCATGTTTCAAGTAAAATTATAGAAAAATTAAGCGACAAAAATATCTCCTTCTCTTTTATTTCAACAGTTGCCGACAGAAGTACTGGTAGCAAGATATTTGATATTCTACTTGGTATATTATCTTGGTTACCAATGATAATTTTTTCATTTTTAATGCTCGCACCATTCATAAAAATAAAACGCAAAAAAAATGAAAATAAAGACAGCTCAGGTCTTGGCGGAGGAATGTTTTCTAATCCATTTCAGTTTGGCAAAAGCAAAGCAAAAGCAATAATGCCTGAGGACATTAAAGTAAAGTTTGAAGATGTTCAAGGTATAGATGAGGCAAAAGAGCAAATCGAAGAAGTTGTGGATTTTCTAAAAAATCCTGAAAAGTATCAAAAAATTGGAGGTAAAATTCCAAAAGGATGTTTGTTAGTTGGTCAACCCGGAACTGGAAAAACAATGCTTGCAAAAGCAATAGCTTCAGAAGCTAGCGTGCCTTTCTTTTCGATTTCTGGATCAGATTTTGTAGAAATGTTTGTAGGAGTTGGTGCAAGTAGAGTTCGTGATATGTTTTCACAGGCAAAAAAGTTATCACCTTGTATTGTTTTTATAGATGAAATTGATGCAGTGGGAAGACACAGAGGACACGGACACGGAGGGGGAAACGATGAACGAGAACAAACTTTAAACCAACTACTTGTTGAAATGGATGGCTTTGAAGAAAACGCGGGAATTGTTGTAGTTGCGGCAACCAATAGACCTGATGTACTAGACCCAGCACTTCTTAGACCGGGTAGATTTGACCGTCAAATACCAATTAATTTACCAGATGTTAAAGGTAGACAGAAAATTTTAGAAATTCATGCAAAGAAAGTTAAAATGTCTAAAGATATAAACCTTAATATAATTGCACGAGGAACACCCGGATTTGCAGGTGCAGATTTAGCGAATATAATCAATGAAGCAGCCATTATGTCTGCTAAACAAGGTAAAAGACTTGTAACTCAAGACATGATAGAGCACGCAAAAGACAAGGTAATGATGGGTGCAGAAATTAAAAGCATGGTAATAAATGAAGAAGGAAAGCGTTTAACGGCATATCATGAAGGTGGACACGCATTGGTGGCACTTTACATGCCGGCTTCTGACCCAATTCATAAAGCAACTATAATTCCACGAGGACGAGCACTTGGAATGGTTATGAGGCTTCCGGAAGATGATAAGTTTTCAATGACTTATGAAAACTTAATTGCAGACTTGGCGGTTGCAATGGGCGGAAGAGCTGCGGAAGAATTGATTTTTGGAGAAAATAAAATTACCACAGGTGCGTCTTCAGATATTCAACAAGCAACAAAAATTGCAAAATCTATGGTACTTAAATGGGGTTTTAGCGAAAAATTAGGTAAAATAAACTACGCAGGAAATGAAACAAATGAGTATCTTGGAGGTGGAAACGAAGCTGAAAAACTATCAAACGAAACACACAAACTAATTGATGTTGAGGTAAAAAGAATTGTTGACGAGGCATACACAACAGCAATGAAAATACTAAAAACCCACAGAGATGAACTTGACAATATCGCACAGGGTCTTTTAGAATTTGAAACACTAACAGGTGAAGAAATTAAAAAAATTGCAAAAGGTAAAAATGTCAAAAAAACAGCTAAAGACAAAACTAAAAAGGCTCAAAGCATATCAGAAATTTTATCACTAGAGGAAAATGACAACGATTCAGAAGATTGAAAAGCTTATAGATTTAATAATTCAAGATCACTATCCAGAAGTTAAAGAAGCCACAACATTAACAGATAAATTGCCAAAACAGTCACAACATATATTTGATGTGGCTTCAAATATATGCATGATTATTGCAAAAAAATACAACAAAAATCTAAACGAAGTTGGAAATGTAATTATCAAAGATCTAAAACAAAATAAATACATCAAAAACGCAGAGCTAGAGGCGGGGTTTTTGAATATAAAACTATCTGAAGTATTTTTTTGTGAATTTGTAAAACATTGTATAGACGAAAAAGAAAATTTTCCAAAAATAGACTCAAAAGACATAGAACTTAAAAAAATTAATCTAGAGTTTGTGTCAGCAAACCCAACAGGTCCTCTTCACATAGGGCATGTAAGAAATGCAATTTTGGGAGATTGTATATCAAGAATTTTGAAAAAAATCGGACATAAAATAACCAAAGAATACTACATAAATGATGCTGGATCTCAAATTGATAAAATTTTAAATTCCGTAGAGATTCGATTTAAACAACTTAACACAAGCTCTCTTCAAGACCAGATCCCAGAAGGATGCTACCCCGGTGAATATGTTATTGAAGTTGCAAAACAACTTCCAAAAAATACAGACTTCAAAGACCCGAATACAAAACAAGAAATTGTAAAAATTTTAATGGAAGACATTAAAAAAACACTCATAAACTTAGGCATCGAATTTGATGTTTTTACATCCGAGTTGTCTCTTCACAAAGTTGGTAAAATTGAAGAGTTTATAAAAATTCTACAAGACAAAAATCTAGTCATAGAAGCTGAACTTGAAGCACCAAAAGGCAAAGAACAAGAAAATTACACCTCTCAACCTACTCTGTTGTTTAAAAGCACAGATTTTGGAGATGAAGTTGATAGACCTCTTAAAAAACAAGACGGAGAATGGACATACATTGCAGGAGACGGTGCATATGCACTAGATAAAATTTCACGAGGTTTTAACAGCCATATACTTCTTTTAGGTGCGGATCATAAAGGTTATGTAAAACGACTAACAGGCGTTGCAAAGTCAATAAAAACAAATGTAGAGGTTGATGTAAAACTTGGAGAACTTGTAAATTTTATTAAAAATGGAGAACCTGTGAAGATGTCAAAAAGAGCGGGGAACTTTCTAACGGCTGATGATGTTTTAAACGAAATACATGTTGACATATTAAAGTTTATCATACTAACCAAAAAAATGGAAACTGTGATTAATTTTGATCTAGAAAAAGCAAAAGAGCAGTCAAAAGACAACCCTGTTTTTTATGTTCAATATGCAAGTGGAAGATGCAACTCTGTTTTGTCTAAAATTCCTAATTATGATACAGACAAAATTGAAATTCCGTCCGAACTTCATAAAATATTGATAAAAATGAA
>CAXNCX010000016.1:0-13389 GCA_964201065.1 Candidatus Deianiraeaceae bacterium
AGTTGCTTGGAATTCTTGAAGGGCAGATTCAATTCTGTTTAGTTTTTTTGAATAACTTGATATTTTTGCAGAGTTAATTAATGAGTCGGAGAATAATAATCCGACAGCTAAAGCTGCAATAACTGCAATTACAATTGCAAGTTCAACTAATGTGAAGCCTTTTTTGGATAGTTTGTTCATATATATATCTTTATACTAGAACTAAATATTAACTAATTTTTATTAAAATGCAAGTGGAGAGTTAAAATTTAATGGTGCCATCTACGAGATTTGAACTCGTGACCCCTTCCTTACCAAGGAAGTGCAACTACCCCTGTGCTAAGATGGCCTGCTTTATTTAGTTTTGAAAACAATAAATTTACTTGCAAGTTTCTTTTTAAAAAGCTTTTTTACTTATTTACTTTTTTACTTCATTTTCTGTATTTTTAGTATCATCTTTGAGCTCTTTGTTTACTTCTTCATTGACTTCAATATCCATTTTAAGGTTATTTTTAAAATATGATTTAAAATTATCTAGATATATTAGGCAGTCGTTGCCGTACCATGTAATGTACTGGATTCTGTCTGTTTTTGTTGTTTCAACTGTAAAAAAGCAATACAAGGTTCCATTTACCCCGCCTAACAAAGGGTAGCTTATTCCAACTGATCTATCATGTTTCCATTTATAGTATCTTCTTTCTTTAAGTTCCAGCCTTTCTAATGGCTGACCTATCGCTCTAAATACATGAAAAACCTGTTGATTTTTTGCTTTTCCAAGTTTAAAATTACCGAATGTGATTTTTCTTAGTGAAAATTTACTATATTGCCCTGATGTGCAAGAAGAGAGAAATATAAACAAAACATATAATATTTTGAGCATAAACAAATATTTTAGAGTCGTCATTTAGAAATACATTCAAATAAAACACAAGCTTTTTATTGACAAATTTAATATTTGAATATATGCAAAGCTAGTTATAATGTTTAATTTTTTTTAATGTTTGATTTTATAAATGTTCTTTTTTCTCCTGATGTTGGAGGTACTGTCGTTAACAAACCTAATCCACTCCTTAATATAATACCCTTAGTTTTGGTTTTTTTGGTATTTTATTTTCTTGCAATACGCCCTCAGCAAAAACAACAAAAAGAAAAGCTAGAGATTATTAAAAATTTAAAAATCGGCGATAAAATATATACAAATTCTGGTATTATTTGCTTTATTCAAGAAATTGAAATTGATAAAGATGTTGTCAAGGTTAAAATTGACGACAACACGGCTATGTTAATTTACAAAAATTCTATAGCAGGATTGATAAGTTAAATATATGGCAAAAGTACACAAAGTTATAATACAAGGACAGGCTAGCATTATACATGGTAAGTATTGGTGCAATGAAGATTCTTCTGCTCCAGTTGCACTTATTATGCCTTCACATCCAATGAATAACATTGGAATAGACAATATTGTTATATATAATCTTTTTCATGTTTTTAAAGAATCTGGCTTAAGTGTCTTAAGAATTGAATTTTCTAATGAAAATCAAAAAATTCCACTTGAAGCCTACACTACCACTCAAATGACACTTGATGCCTATAGTGCCATGCAGTGGCTTACAGAAAGACATAAAGATGCTTCTCACTACTGGATTACTAGCTTTTCTTTAAGTGCTGAAGTTTTGTTTAATATAGTTTCAAGAAGACCAGAGGTTGAAAATTTTATTGCAATTTCACCAGTTTATAAAATTAATTTGCCACAAAAGACAGCGAGCACTGGCAAGAAGAAAGTAAAATCTCAAGCAAAAAGTAATGCTATTAGAATTTCTGATTTTTCATCATCTACTATGCCTGGTGGCCTTTATATTTATGGCTCGCAAGACAAATTTGTTTTAAAAGAAGAACACGAACAGATTGCTCTTTCTTGTCAAGAAAAAAATCCTGAAATCAAATATCACTGCATAAAAGGTGGAAATCACAGTCTTTCAAATTCGATTGAAAATATAAAAGAACTTTGTGATGTTGTGAAGGAGCATATTCAGGTCTCTCTTGCTACTAGAATAAGCATTCCAATTAGAAAAAAACGCAGAAAAAGAAAGAAGAGAGATGAAGTTGTACTGTAGGATTTTTTTGATTTTTGTTAAAACAAGCTCAAGTATTAAGACTTTTTAAGTATATCCTTTTTTGAGACAAAAAACATTAATGCCAAGATATTTGGTATTGTGATTGATAAATTCATTAAATCTGCAATATCAAGCATAAAGCCGAAATCTTTTACCATGCCACATACTATATAGCTGACAAATAAAACTATGTAGTAAATTTTAGACGATTTTTCTCCAAATAAATAGCACCAAGTTCTATTTCCGCAGTAGCCCCAAGAAATTGCCGTTGTATAGCCAAACACAGGAACTACTAAAAATATTACAAATCTTAACAATGGATGAACGGATTCAAAAGCTTGTATAATTATTTTTATTCCATCGTTTAAGTTGTGGTTATAAGCGCCACTTATGACCACAACAACACCAGAGCATAAGCAAACCACAAGAACACTAATAACAGGAGTGACCATTGAAATTGTTGCTTCTAGGAGAGTATTTTTGTTATCAGAAGATGCGTGTACTATTGCACCAGTGCCCATGCCTGCTTCATTGCAAAAAAATGCTCTTTGCATTCCAATCACAAAACATCCAAGTGTGTTGCCTTTTACATTATTAAAAGATAACGCATCTTTTAATATTAAGAATATAGAGGATAATATTTTATCGTAATGAAATATAAGCACTATTGCTGTACATATAAAATAACATATTGTCATCCATGGAACTATTTTTTCTGCGATTTTTGTTATTTTAGCCATTCCTGTATTTATAGAAATAATGATAATGGATGCAAAGATAATGCAGGTTAGAAATCTGTAATTTTGAAGTTGAAAGCTATGCTCTGTAATAACGCTAACTGTTTGATTAACTTGAAGAGAACAAAATGTTGAAAAAGTGAAGAATAATGCAAATATAAATGCAATTACTTTGCCTGTCTTGTGTAAATTGAGTTCAGAAAAAATTCTTTCAATATAAAGATGAGGCCCTCCAAAGCTTGTTTTATTTAGATGGTTTCTGTATTTATGAGATGCAAATACTTCTATGAATCTAATGCTTGTACCGAATATTCCAGCAACAATAAGCCAAAATATCACACCGGGTCCTCCAATTACTACACCAAGTGCTACACCAAAAACACTTCCCAAGTCAACACTACTACCTATTGCAGTCAAGACTATTTTACGCGGAGATAATTCTAATTGATTGTGTGGCAATTTTTTATTAAAGCACAACATAAAGCTTTTTATTAAATTCTTTATGTTGAAAAATTTTAGTTTAATCATAAAAAACATACTTGTCGCCGCAAGCCAGCCAATTAAGAATGGAATATATATATTTTCACTAATTTTTATGTTATAAAATAATATGTTATTTCCCGTTTGAAATAATTTGATTAAGGGTGTTAGCATAAAAAACATTAAACCTGTTGCAATTTATGTAAGTGTTTTTAAAATTCTATTGAAATTTTATAAATATTTAATGAGCGATAAAAAAGACTTACCAAGATGCAATGGAGACATTAAGGTATCAGAAGTTAGATTAATTGATGAAGCTGGCGAAATGTTAGGAGTAGTAAGTATAAGAGAGGCCATGCAAAAAGCATACAATGCTGGCATGGATTTGATTGAAATTTCTCCAAATGCACAGCCACCTGTCTGTAAAATAATGGACATGGGGAAATACCTGTATGAGAAACAAAAAAAACAGAAAAATGCACAACCTAGCAAAAAAATGAAAGAAATTAAATTTAAAGTTGCAATTAGTGAACACGATCTGTCGATAAAAATCAAGCATGCAGTGGATTTTTTAAAATCAAAGCACCCTCTAAGAGTAGAAGTTTTGGTAGTTGGCAGAATAGCTAATAGGGACGAAATGGCTCAGGAATTGCTACAAAAATTTTTGGCTCAAGTTGGGGAAGGTTGTAAATGTACAGTTTCACCGATAAAAAGAGCTGCTCGTGCCTATCAGGTTAATATTAGTCATGTTTAAATTAGAGAAACTTACTGAAAGTTTGCTTTCGTCTGAAGTTTTTTTAATTAACACTAAGGGATTGTTTTTGGAAGAGTCTTTAGATTTAATCAAAAAATACACTGGATTTAGTGGTTCAAACGCGGTTGCTTTAATTTCTAAAGATGTTAAATATTTAATCACTGATGGCAGGTACATTGCGCAAGCAAATAGTCAATGTGTTGGTTTTAAAATATTAAATCAAACCGATGTTAATGTTTATGAAATCATTAATTCATTTGATAAGGCATTCCTTCCTGCACAAACTTTATCAGCTGATTTTATTGAAAGGATCAAGATTCCTTGTGATTTTTTTAGTGTGGATTTAAAAAACGACTTTGCTGACTTTGAGTATAAAGATTTCTTAGAAAACCGCATCAATATTTTTCAAAAAAAGATATATCCACAAAACGCATTTTTGCTTTCTCCAGAGAAAACTGCACATTTTTTTGGAATTAGATCAAAGAATTTTTGTCAGACACGCATTCCAAATGTTTATGGAATTATAACAGAAAAGTCTAAATTTGTTTCTTCTGATGTTGAAAAGATCAAACAAATTTTAAAATTGGAAAACATAAAGACACTGACTCTAAATAAAAAATCGATAAACTTAATGATGTTTGATTCTTTGAAAAATGATTTTGATATTAAGCATGATGATTTTTTAAACGAAAATAAGCTTCAAGCTATAAAAACTAATGAAGAAATAGAAAAAATAAAACACGCTCATGTACTTGATGCAGTTGCTATAAATAAGTTTACAAAATGGCTTTATGAAAATATTGACAAAGATATTTATGAATCTGATTGCGTGGATGCAATGGAAAATTTTAAACTGCAAAATTCCAACTACATAGGCTCAAGTTTCAATACAATTGCTGGTTTTAAAGAAAACGGAGCTGTTATTCATTATAATCACACACAAAATAATAAAAAACTAGACAAGACGGGTGTTTTGTTAATTGATTCTGGAAGTCAATATGAAGGGCTTGGCACTACTGACATGACTAGGGTTTTTTCTTTTGGGAGTATTAGCGATGAAATCAAAATTGCATATACTGTTACTTTAAAGTCTCATATTGCGGTGGCCTCTTTTAAATGGCAAACTGGAATGATTTTCTCCCAGCTTGACACTATTGCAAGATATAAATTTTGGGAAGTAGGCTTGCAAGATTATGCACATGGCACTGGTCACGGAGTTGGTTTTTGTGCCGATGTTCACGAGGGGCCTTTTGGATTGTCAAAGTATTGTAATCTAGAAATTCAGCCAAACATTGTTTTTTCAAATGAACCGGGTTATTATAAAATAGGTAGTTTTGGAATCCGTTTAGAAAATTTATATTATTCCACATCAAGCTCTTTTGAAAATTTAACATTAATTCCTTTTAATGAAAATTTAATTAAAAAGGATTTATTAAATCAACACGAAATTTCATGGCTAGATTCTTACAACACTAATTGTTTAAAATTTTTAATTTAGTTATATGTTAAAATTTACGCTTATTATTTTTATATTTTTAAATTTTTTTGAATGTTTTGGCAACAATGCAAGAGAAGATTTAATTGAATTAAAGTCTAGTGAAAATCTTGTTTTTGATATACGCTATGCCACAACTAATAATTTTTTTGGCAAACAGCTTTATGTAAAGCCCAGAGTGTTTATTCATAAGGACATGCAGATAAATTTTAATTGTGCATTAAAAAGAGCAACAAAATTTGGTTATAAAATTAAAATATTTGATGCCTGGAGGCCTTATGAAGCACAGCAGTTATTATGGTCTCAAAAATCTGATCCAAATTATGTTAGCCATCCTGAAACAGGACCTTGCGGACATTGTAGAGGCATGGCACTCGATTTAACGCTCGTTAATGCTAAAACTGATATCGAACTTGACATGGGTACAGATTTTGATAATTTTACTGAAAAAGCACATCATGATACTGATTTAATTAGTGATAAACAGCTTCAAAACAGAATAATACTTTCTGGCTTGATGTCTTCTTGTGGCTTTGTTGCAATGCGAACTGAGTGGTGGCATTATACACATCCTGATAACAGAAAAAAACAAAAGTATACCAGTGAGGGATTGATGCAAATTTATAATATAAAAAATATTAATTAAATATTAGTTATCTTACTATTGTTATTTTTTTAAACATACTATATATATTTTAATTCAAATATAAAAATATGAACAAAAACTTTTTATTAACAGGGTTATTGGTGTCTAATATTGCACTTGCAAATACTGATTTTATTACAAAATCTTTTACTTTTCATTACGGCGAATATGATAAAAGTAAACATAGCGAAAAAGTTGCGGTTGTTAATTGGAATTCCAAAGAGGGCATGACAAGATTCAAAGATTCAGACTACAAAGGTGATTTCTTTAGACTAGCTCATCATTTTAAACCACAGTCCAATCCGGCATCATGTGGACAAGCAACAGGTACAATAGTATTATCTGCAGTGTACGAAATGCACAAAAAGCCTTTTCCTGTTTTAGAAGAATGGCCAATTGCAATAGGAGATAAAAAATATCCATTACAATACAGACTTTGGAATCAAGAAAACTTTTTTAACGAAAAAACAGATAAAATTTTAGACAAAAGAGCTATTTCAATGAAAATTACAAAATCTAATGGTGAATTTGGCGGAGGCATGGATATGGAAGATTTACAAAAGATGCTCAATGTACATGGTTTACATTCAAAGTTGGTAAATGTTACAAAATCTGATGAAAAAGCTTTAAATGAATTTAGAAAAACACTTGAAAGTATCTTAAACTCAGATAAGCATTTTCTTATTTTAAACTACGATCATTCTTATAAAAGTTTGATGGGTGGTCATTTTTCACCAGTTGTAGCCTATGAAAGTAAAAGTGACTCTGTATTAATACTTGATGTAGCGGCTCATAGAAATCCTTGGATATGGGTTAATTTAAAAGATATATTGAATGCGATGAATACTAAAAACTATGCTCAAACAAGTAATAGAGGTTATTTAATCGTTGATAATAAACTTTAAGAAAACCCTTAAATTCTTTGTAATGAGTGCTGAGCCTTATATAAAAAACACTATTGTGGCAAGAGGCCTTGTGATTGATTCACAAGGCAAAATATTACTAGTTTCTGAATCTGGTAAAAACTGGCATATGCCTGGTGGTATGCTTGATGACCTAGAAGAGGCTAATAAGTCTTGTGAAAGAGAGGTTTTAGAAGAAACAGGTCTTGAAATTCAAGCACTTGATATTTTTTATATTTATCAAGGCTTATCAGATTCTAGAGAAAAATTTGGAAATTTTTTAAGCTTCCTTACATTATATTTCACAACAAAAATACTTCATAATGAAACTTTAGATTCAAATTGGCAAGACCCAGATGGAAATCTAATTCAATATAGAAAATTTTTTGATTTGACGGAAATAATAGACAGTCAAGATATTGGCCATTATACTAAAAATGTTTTTAAATATATTCAAAAAACTGGAATTACTAATTTACCCTGTATACCATTTGAGTATGGCAATGGCACTAAGATGCAAAAACAAGATATCTTAAATATCTGTACAAATCTTAATTGTGTTTAGCAAAGATATCTAAAAACTCTGTAATCATATCCATTTGAGATCTATTTTTGATTTGTAGACATGTTCCTAAAACTTTTTTTAGAAATGCAATTTGAACAAAATCAGCTTTTTCATCATTTGTATTAGTTTTAGAGTATGAAGGTATTACTTTTGTAAGCATTTCTTTTATTTCTTGAATGTCGTCAGCACTGATATTATTGTCTTTTACTATGTACATTCTAATATAGCTAGATTAAATTAATAAGTAAATAGGTTTATTTTTTTTGCATTATTTCTTTTTATAACGAAAAAAATATCATTGTTTCAATTGCAAAAACTAATATTTTTAAGGAATTACTTAGCAACAAAGCTACGATATATAAAAATATATATCAATGTAAGTGATATTAGATATTCTCTTCTGCGTAGAGTGATTTCTTTTCTAGTTATTTGTTTGTTTTCTTTTAATAATTCTCGTGCTTCTATTTTAATGCTTTTTTTATAAAAACCTACCGAAATTAAATTAACAAAGATATCGTATAAATAATCTGCAACATTGATTGTGTGATTGTACAGTCTATACTTCGATAATTTTGAGTGCGTATAGTCTAATTTTGCAATACAATTGATTGCAAGGCGGTAAACTTGTCTTTCCATAAATAAAAACTTATCCTTGAATTCACTGTTATTTTGTTTAAAGTTGCAAGAGAAAAATCGCTATTTTGTTTTTTTTATAGTTAGGCTATTATTTTTAAAAAAAATACTCCTTTTGCGATAAAATATTTTTTTAAGGTTTAAAGCGTTTTGTTTTTTGGTATTTTTGAAGTCATGATTTTTTTGTTATTTGATGTTTTAAAAATAGCAACAATATTTTTTCTCTTAATGAAAGAGAAAAAAATAAAATTTTTCCCTTTTTAATTGACATTAAGAAAATGTCTTTATATAATTAAATATCGAGTGAAAGCTTGATTGTTATTTTTCCATAAAATAATATAACTTATCGGTCTAGTCGTACCTCACCGTAAGGCTAGACTGGGAAAGATACTCTTTTTCAATATCAAATCCAAAATTTTTAAAAATATACAATGCTCATTTTACGAAGCACTATTTATTTTCTACATGTAGAATTTCTATTTTGAAAAAATAAGTTGTCAAGAAAAAAACAATATTTTTTTTGTATTAATTTTAACATGTTGTTATCATTCATATAAAAGACTTGTTTGTAGACATCTAGAGCAGACTTCGGGGCAAGAATTTGTTTTAGTTAGTTTTTAAACAAAAACCTCAATCCTTTTGTAACCCCAATTGGCATAATGGTTATGTCCTCTTCCTAAAAAGGTAAGCACGATATTTTTAAATGGGGTTTTCTTGACAATAATTTCAGTTGTTTAAGTAGAAAAAACAATTTATCTTATTATGGGAGCGGTATAGGTTTCTACATACCTTGTTTCTCCCGCTCCCACTAGTTGTGTGAGAAACAAATTAAATTGTAGAAAATATGAACATAAAACCAAACCAGTCAGTTCCTGATACGATCAATAAAATTATCTTAAAACTAGAAAATATTTCAAATAATAAAGCAAGATATTATCTTCCAATTGGCAATAGCATGCCAATTGAAGACTTTAATAACCAACTTTTTTGTGAACTTAGAGATATTTTACATATTATAAATTCTATTTTAGAGAGATTTTACAATGAAATTCCAGCTGTGAATTTAAAATTAAAAACTTTGCAAATTGATTTAGAATACATAGCAAAAAATAACATTAATTTTTATGAAATTAAAGAACTTTGCATGAAATATAAACTAGAATTAGGCAAATTCCACACTAAACAAAAGCTTTATTCAAGGCTTTGCGAGGTTTATACAGCAAGGGTTTTGGTGGTGGTTTAACTCCTAAAGCTGTATCTATAAACATTCAGAGAAAGAATTTAAAAAAGTGTTTGATTTTAATTTTTCATTCTTTTTTTAGTAGATATAATTATTTTAAATTATTTTTTTATGACAACATTTATCGTGACATATGATATTGATACAACTTCTGACAAAAGTGACATTAGAAGAAAATCTTTATTTAAAAAACTTGAAGAACTTGGAGCGAAATCCGTTCATGCTCAGAAGAGTGTTTTTCTTGTATCTTCAATTGAAACGGCAAAAACTATCTACGAAGCTCTTAATGTACCTGAATATATAACGAAAAAAGACAAACTGTTGGTTGCCAGAGTGGAAAATTTTAAGGACTCATTAAAACCAGCGATTTTTAATAATGACCTTTAGATTTTTAAACTTCAAGCCAACCTAATCCAGCCAATTGTCTTTTTTTAAGTAATTAGCGATGTAGTAGGCGTTTTCTCTTGCGTTGTTTTCAATAAGTGGGTCTGCGCCATTTTGAAGTAAAACTTTAACAACCTGTTTGTTGTCTTTAAACAGGGCATACATTAGCGGAGTGTTGCCGTTTTTATCTGGTATGTTTGCAACGCCTTCTATGGCACACAGCGTTCTGATGATGTTTATGTTTTGTAAGAATACAGCTACATGTATTGGTGCGGTGCCTTTATAGTTTCTAAGGAATGGACTCACGCCTTGGCTTATCATAAGCCCGACCATTTCTGTATTTTGTTGATTTGTTGCGTGCATCAAGAGGCTATTTCCGTATTTATCTATTATGTTTTTTGTTTCAAGCAAAGGCATTGCAGCTTTTATTTTATTGGCGTTTACATCGTTAATATTTTTTATTAAACCAAAAATATACGCATATATTTCATATTCAAATACTGGTGTTGGCATTTTTTCGTTTAGGTGATTGTTATTTTTTTGTATAACATTTGGCGGAACGACATACTTGTCAAAGTATTTTCTTCTGTTTAGTACTGGTTTTTTAACATCGCTTTTTAACCATTTTTTTTGATTATCTGTTATGTTATAAATTACTGCACTATCTGTTTTTTCTGGTGTGTTTTGTGCTTGATTTGTTTGTTTTTCAACTATTTTTTTATTGATGGCTATCTCAACTTCTTTAAGGCGTTTTTCTTTTTGAAATTCATCACTTTTGAAAACACTTTTGTTTTCAGTTGCATTTGTTTGTGGTGTTTTTTCAACTGGCTTTTTTTGATCGTTTGGTGTTCTGATATTGGCAGTTGGCGTGCTACTTGGTATATTTTTAGTCTCTTCTTTTTGAACAGGTGGATTTGGATTTTTTTCTGGATCTAACAATTCTAGCTCAATAGTTGATGGGGTAAATGGAGTGCCTTGTTCAATTTCAACTTTAACCGCATTTGCAAAGCCAAACACAATTAAGGTTGAAAAATATACTTTAAAAGCGTGCCTTGTACTCATTAATATCTAGTATATTTTTTGCTAATTTTTCTTCTAACGCTGTTTTTACCACCGCAACAGAAACTTCTTTTAAAAGCCTTTTGTCAAAAGGTTTTGGTAAGATATAGTTTTTTGAAAATTCAAAGTTTTGACCTTCATATGCATCTCTTACCTCTTGAGTAATAGGTTGTTGTGCAATTTTAGCAACTGCTTCTGCGGCTGCTAGTTTCATTTTACTAGATATTTTAATTGCTCTGCAGTCAAGTGCGGCTCTGAAGATATAAGGGAAAGCAAGAACATTGTTTACTTGGTTTGGATAGTCACTTCTTCCTGTAGCAATAATTGCATCACTTCTTATCTCTAATACCTTTTCTGGTGAAATTTCTGGATTTGGATTAGCCATAGCAAAAATAATCGGATTTTTTGCCATAGATTTTATCATTTCAGGTGTGAAAGCATCTTTTGCAGAAAGCCCAAGCAGTATATCGCAGTTTTCAACTGCTTCTTCAAGAGTTCTTTTTTGAGTTTCGGTCGCAAGAGGTTCTTTAAATTCATTCATTCCATCTTTTCTACCTTTATATATAACGCCTTTTGTGTCACAGATGATAATATTTTTAGGTTCAAAGCCGTAATCAACCATTAAATTTCTACACGCTGTTGCAGCGGCACCTGCACCATTAAAAACAATTTTTACATCTTTTTTGTCTTTTCCTACTATTTTTAAGGCATTAATAAGTCCTGCTAGATTAACGACTGCTGTACCATGTTGATCGTCATGAAAAATAGGTATGTCGAGATTTTCAGAAACAATTTTTTCTACTATAAAACACTCAGGTGCTTTGATATCTTCAAGATTTATACCGCCCCATGTGTCTCCTATTTTTGAAATAATGTATGCTAATTTTTGTGGATCTTTTTCATCAATTTCAATATCGATTGAGTCTATATTTGCAAATGCTTTTAAAAGTCCTGCCTTACCTTCCATAACAGGCTTTGATGCTAGATGTCCAATATCCCCAAAACCAAGAACCGCTGTTCCATTACTGATAATGGCAACCGTGTTTCCTTTTGATGTGTATTTGTAAGCATTTTCTTTATTTTTTTGAATTTCAAGACATGGATAGCCAACTCCCGGTGAATAAGCAAGTGCCAAACCTTTTGCGGTGGACATATCTTTTGTTAGATGTATGCCGATTTTCCCTGGTTTTCCATCTTCGATTCCTGCATGAAAATCAAGCGCTTGTTGTTCTGTAACTTTAAACATAAAAAAACTTTCTAAGTCTATATCTATTTTGTTTTAAAATGCAATCTGATGTATTAAATTATTTTATAATTTGTCTTGTATATATATTATTTAAACTTTAATTGTGACACCCCCCTAAAAACTAACATCCCAAGACATATATCAAGAAAAATACACCAATAAACCAAAACTTGACAAGTTCTAGATTTTTTATTATCACTCTATATAACTTAAATAATACTACAATGCAAAATAATATAGAAATAAAGATATCATTTGACTCAAATTGGGATAAGATACAAAATTTACAACAAATATATCATTTTGAAACAATAATTCTCAAAATTATATTATACAGACTTTATAAATATCAGCCAAACATTGAAGATATGTATTCTAAGAACATGAGTAATGCTTTTCTACAAGAGTTGTCAAAAAACACAATTTATAAAGAATTAACACAAGACTTTTATAATATTGCCAATAGTAAAAATTTTCAAAAGAATAAAGTGTTATCAGGTATTTTTAAATATAATGGTAATGGTACGATGACTAAAGATAGTCAATTCTTGAAAATTCAAGAAGAATACTATGATTTTATAAACTCATTAGATGAAAACAGCCGTCTAAAAACAAATATGCAAAGATTTTTTATTTATAAAGATTACAATCAATTAAAAGAGAGTGACTTTAAACACACTATGATACAACTTGTTAACTGTCACCACTCTAATACTTGGGACGCTAAATTGGAGGAGATTTTTGATTTTTTTGAAGAGAATAGGTATCAAGATGTGACTGGTATAAAAATAAGCAGATCAGAGATTACTAAGACCATGAAATATTTATTTATTAAGATCGCCAATTTTTCGAAGACATACACAACAAACTTAGATGAAGAATGCAAAAATAAAATCGATAACTTGGCACCTTTTATAAAAAATCAAGAAGAATACAACAGTTTTTTTAAAAAACTTGAATATTGCACTAGCTATTTTTTAGGTAATAAGCATTCTGTTGATGGACATAAACAACATATATCAAATTTTCTAAACCACATAGAAAACGATACTGCAAAGGCGTTATTTATGTCTATACTATTTCCAAATATAAATATGTATATTCCTGAATTAGATATAGAAATAGAAATAGCAAAAATCAAAAATGAACACA
>CAXNCX010000017.1:0-12955 GCA_964201065.1 Candidatus Deianiraeaceae bacterium
TAGAAAAATTACAATTGGCAAAAGAATAAAAACTTGGCGTAAACAAAGAAAATTAACTCAAGAAAAATTTGCGTTTTTAATAGATAGAACAGCAGACGCTATTTCTATGATTGAGCGTGGAATCAACTTTCCAGCAAGAGAAACATTAGAAAAAATGAGCAAAGTTTTAAATATACCAATCAAAGAATTTCTTTTTAATGATGAGGAAAATATTGTTAACTCAGAACGAGAAACAATTATTGAACAAATTGTTGGATTGCTTCATAAACTTGATGATAAGAGTTTGAAGATGGCTTTAAAACATATTGAGGTTTTGGGTGAGAAATAGAAGACAATTTATAATCTTTCAGAGTTAACACGATTAACGTATTTTTTATAACCAGCATTCGCATTAACTTTTGTGTATATTTTATTACTCTCAATTAAAACTCCCATTATTTCTTTTATTTCTGTCAGATGTTTATATTTATTTAATTTTTTCCATTTTATTTTTAAATCATTTTCATTAAAATAATGTTGAATATTTTCTATGAATTTATGGCTCCCAGCACCTGAAATGGCAATATCATCAATCCATAAGCTGAATTTCAAATTTTTTTCTTGTGCTTCTTGATTAATTTTATCAAACATATCTTTAAAAGATAACCAAGATAATACTGGACTAAAACAAGCTCCCTGCATTAATTGATTATTATGAGTTAATAATTGGGATAATATTGTAGATATTTCTTTCGTACATTTCATTGTGTTTTTAAAAAAATTAAAAACATGTTTTGCTTTAACTGAAGGAAAAAATGAATCTATATCTATAGTAACTAAAGATGTGCAATTACTATGATATTTTGCAACATAAACATGTGAAGTTCCTTTCTTGCAAGAAAATAAATAATCTGGTTTTTTAATTCTATCAAATAATACTAGAATTTGCTCATAGACTAAAGCTAATTTAGAATTAGGCTTAGGATATGTATAATCTCGTTTTTTACCCTTTTTATCTTCTTTATTTGATTTGATTAAATTTTTATTTTTTGTATTTAAGACACAGTTTAATTCTTCTTTGTTTTTAACTTTTAATAATTTACACAGATAATCTATGTCATATAAATTATAAAATCCAGATTGTTCAATTGATTGTGTGTTATATTTTAAATCAACTTTTCTTTTCATGTTCCGTAATAATGAGTTATTTTGGCAATTAAGAAAAAAGTTTTATAACTTCCAGTAAGACCTTCAAACAAGAAATATACCATTTCTCATTTGTCTCAATTGCCATTTTTGTCTTACTAGAAGTTTTGTGAAATATTATTTTCATAAAACTAAATTTAAAAACGACGGCAAAATTACCGCCTGTCCCCTATTTTTAAATTCACTCCGTAAGAACTAACCCAAAGAAAAATGTCCCTAATAACATCTTTATTATTAGTTAATATTTCTTTATAACCTATCAAAATATTCTTTGAAAATTTATAAACCTGTATAGACTTATAAAACTCATTAAATACTTTAGTCAGTATTTTTAGTCAAAAGACCACAAGAGAAAAATAAATCTCCCTTGTTATTTTTTGGGACTTAATCAAGAACGTAGTATCTAAATAATAAATTTCAAGTATTTAGAGAAATAATTTTAATTTAGCAAGTAAATACAAGATATTTAAAGAACATTTTAATGTTTCATATAAATTTTATAATCAACTTACATAATTAGAACAGAAACGCCTTAAAAATGATTTTAAATTATTGTTTGATTTTGTTTATTATTTTTAATTTATTTGAATTAAATAAATCTGTTTTTTTTAGTAAAACAGAGAGTATTTCTACTCTCCATTCCATTTTAATATATAATTTTTGTATAAAATCGTAATTTTATAGTTTATTTATATTCGTTTTTAAATATAATTGTAATTGAAATTAGTTTGTTAACTTTTTTCTTTTTTACTTTTATTATTTTTATAGTTATTGCTACTACTGTTTTTTCTATTTATCACCGCCTATCAACTAGTCCGAGTCAACTTGTCAAATTGACAAATTTTCTGTTTAACTTGTTAATACCCACGAAATGTCTTGTCTTTTAGGGACAAAACATAACGATCAAGAGGTCTTATAAGTTTTAAATAATAAATCATTGCTGATTTATTAAGTTCATTCTATATCCTTTTGAACTCACTAATTACTTAGCTTATCATATCCTTAAGTTTGACTTATAATGTTAATACCTAACTGTAGGGATTTATAAATAAAATACAAAATTGGCTGTTTGAATAGATTTTATAAGGACAACAGATGCCTTTAGAGCAATGATTTTTGTAATTTAATAGATTTATATATTAATGTTAAAGTTAGATAAATACAGAACTTTAAAGCATTTTAATTGTTTTTCGTTTGGATAAGTTAATCAAGAGATTTTCCCCACCCACTACGTCCACCCCTATGAACGAATATTTTACTTGTATTTATTGGTTGAATTGAAAATTTATTTTGAAATAATAAGAAAATAAATGACGTGCCTTATTTGGTTGGCTCATTCATTTTCTTATTAGATTATATTGATTGGATTGTTTGGTTAAGTTTTTTCTCTTTTTTAAACCCCTCAGTACAAGACTATTCCTCTCGATGTTTTAATTGAAATTTGTTGCTGCTTGGACATGTTCGTTCATAGATATACTAGGGATAAATTTTTAGACTGTCTTTTTTAAGATTTAGAAACATCAAAATCCTTAGGTAAATACTTGAAGATTTGCGAATTGTTATTATAAAAATTAGTTATATTGTGATGTTCATTTGTTAGTAATGTGTATAAGTCTCCCCGCCAAATTCAATCATAAACACATCAAACATTTTAAAAAATAAACTTTTTCTTGCAATTGGAGTATTTTTTGCAACAATATATATATTTAATATAAAACCATGAGTGCAACTTCAAAAAATGAAAAACTAAATGAACAAGATATCTCAACAATTGTGAATAAATTTGGAACAATAACAGTAACACAAACAGGAAAATTTAAAGATGAAAAGCTACACGGACAAGGTACCTCAACAAAGGTGTATAAAGATGGAGAAACTGAAACATACAAAGGAGAATATAAAAATGGAGAACTAGAGGGACAAGGTACTTATGAATATAAAGATAAAGATAAAACTGAAACATACAAAGGAGGGTTTAAAGATGGACGCTATGATGGAGAAGGCGCCTTAGAATATAAAGGTAAAGATAAAACTGAAACAAAAACAGGAGAATTTAAAAATGGATGGCTACACGGACAAGCTGCTATTACAAAGGTGTATAAAGATGGAGAAACTCAAACATACAAAGGAGGGTTTAAAGATGGAGAACTAGACGGACAAGGCACTGCAGAATTTAAAGGTAAAGATAGAACTGAAACAAAAACAGGAGAATTTAAAAATGGAAAACTACACGGACAAGGTAGCATTACAACTGTGTATAAAGATGGAAAAACTCAAACATACAAAGGAGGGTTTAAAAATGGAAACTATGATGGAGAAGGCACCTTAGAATATAAAGGTAAAGATAAAACTGAAACATACAAAGGAGGGTTTAAAGACGGACGCTATGATGGAAAAGGCACTTTTGAATCTAAAGATAAAGATAAAACTGAAACAAAAACAGGAGAATTTAAAAATGGAAAACTACACGGACAAGGTAGCATTACAACTGTGCATAAAGATGGAAAAACTAGAACAAAAACAGGAGAATTTAAAAATGGAGAACTAGAGGGACAAGGTACTTATGAATATAAAGATAAAGATGGAGAAGCTCTTTTTTTGCCTTTTACACGCTTAAAAGAAACATACACAGGAGAATTTAAAAATGGATGGCGACACGGACAAGGTAGCATTACAACTGTGTATAAAGATGGAAAAACTGAAACATACACAGGAGAATTTAAAGATGGAAAATACCACGGACAAGGTACCTCAACAGATGTGTATAAAGATGGAAAAACTGAAACATACACAGGAGAATTTAAAGATGGAAAATACCACGGACAAGGCACTTTAGAATTTAAAGATGAAAATGGAAAAACAACAACACAAACAGGAGAATTTAAAGATGGAAAATTTATCGGAAACGCAAAACTACAACAACAAAGTGACGATGCATTGCTTACTGCTCAGATGGTTGAAAAACTTAAACAACAACTGCAAACACGACCACAACCAGTAGGCAATACATACAAATTATCTGACTTCGTGGAACTTGAGAGCAAACATGAAAACCCACCCAAAAACACCACCGAGAATATAAATGAATATACAAAAATTGAAGACGAAGTAGAATTTAATAACAGTGAAAATACATCACTATACACAATAAATGAAAACCCAAACTCCGCAGTCAGAATTCAAAATAAAGATACTGGCGAAATTTGGCAACATAAAGAAATTATCAGTCAAATGTCTAAAGTCTTAAAAAATGCAATTAGTGATACTAAAACCAAACATCCCGAAGACGCTTATTTATTGAATAATAAAGAGTTTATAAAAAATGTAATTGAATTTGCACAACAAAACAAGGGAGTTGGAAATGTTGGAGTTGAAAAATGGAAGGAATATATGGAAAACATTGATAACGAGCGAGGCATACAGGATACAACTTATGAAGCAATGGAGTATGAGTTTAATATCGCTGCCGCCCTTTCATCTGCATATCAACAAAATGCTGGGAAAATTGGATTTCTTAGTGGCAGAACAGAGGGAAAATTAAAAAACCCATTAGTGGCACAAAGATTGTTTAGAATACCAAAAGAATGTACAGAAGATATAGTTGGTGGGGCGATAAAAACCAATGCAATCGAAGTATAATTGAAGAAATTTTCTAAACTTTTATTCATAGTTATAAAATAAATACATAATTTAGATTGTGTGGTTATGATTTTATTTGTATAAACAAAAAATTGAGATGATATTTGTAAATTTCACAATCATTGTGTATATTACAAAGCTCTCTTATTTCGTCCAAGTCCATTATTGTGCACTGGAGAGCTTAAAACAGTAGGTTTTTTAACATAATTAACTTTGTTTGATAATTTTTCTTGGTATTTAACAGCTTTACTTTTTTTATTTAGTTTTGGTTTTTTAAAAAAAGATAAAATTTTTCCAAAGAAGCTAACATTTTCTTTTGGTTTTTTATTCTCAAAAGCTTCTGATCCTGATTTACGGGATTCTAAGCTAGATCCATTTCCATCATTACTGTCGTTATTAAAATCTGGAGTCTCTTGTTTATTTTTCATATACATTTATTTTTATATTAAATTATATAAAAATATAAAATTAAGTCAAGCCTATTCCACTATTACCCAAAAAACTTTCAGGAGGATACAAAAAACAAGCGGCTCTATAAGTTCTGACAAAAAGTTTTTCGTTGTTATAAGCCCTTCCTGTTTCTAGATGTTTAAATCTCAACCTAAACCACCATTCCATTAACTTGGCACTCCCATATTTCTTTAAATTTGCCATTTGTTTTGCCAAGAAGTTCATTAAAATTCCCATCTTCAACAACCCTGCCCCCTTCCATAAAGACAATTCTATCTAAATGTTTTATTGTTGAAAGCCTGTGAGCAATTGCAATAACTGTTGCGTTGTTTTGTTCAAGCATTGTGTTTATTGATTTCTGAATTTCTTGCTCGGTTTGTGAATCAAGTGCTGAAGTTGCTTCATCGAGAATTAAAATTGGAGCATTTTTTAAAATTGCTCTTGCAATTGCAATTCTTTGTCTTTGTCCACCACTGAGCTTAACACCTCGCTCTCCGACCATTGTGTTGTATTTTTCAGGCAAAGTCATTACAAATTCATGGATATTTGCAACTTTTGCGGCATTTTCTATTTCTTCTTGAGTCGGGCTTTCTTTAGCGTAGCCAATATTTTCTCCAATTGTACGATGAAAAAGCATAATATCTTGTGGAATTAATGAAATTTGCGAACGAAGAGAATCAGAAGACACATCGTAAATACTTTGATTATCAATAATAATATCTCCATCAGTTGCTTTGAAATTTTTAAGCAGAAGTGAAACTAATGTTGATTTTCCAGCTCCTGAATGTCCGACAATTCCAACTTTTTCACCAGCTTTGATGTGCAAATTAAGATTTTGGAAGACTGCCTTATTACTTTCGTAGTTAAATGATAAATCTTTGAAAATAATTTCACCTTTAATCACTTTTAAATCAACTGCATCAGGTTTATCAATGATTTTTTGTTTTACAAAAATTCCATCAATTGAAGCACGAAAGTCAGCAAGATTTTGTATAAGAGACAATACTGAATTGACTAAATGAAATATCTCATGACAGCAACGCAAAACTATAAGTACTGTCACGGTTAAAACACCAGTGCTGATAATATTCATTTTTCTTAAGTAAATTGCATAGCCAAAAATTCCAATCGTCATTATGGTATTAATAAGCCCCGTACAAATCCAAGTAATAAAGTTGTAGTAATTTATTTTATTAATAGCTGGAATTTGAATATTTTCGTAAAAATCTTTAATTTCATTCACCTCTCTTTTTTTTGTTGCAAAGAAAAAGACAGTAAAAATATTTGAGACCTTGTCGGACACCTTTCCGAGTAAATTATGCCAATTTTGTTTAATTTTAAAATAATATTTATCGTATATTTTTGATTGAAAATAACATATTGTACCTATAATCAATGTGTACGCAACAACAGGCAACAAAAGCTTTGTTGATAAAAATGCTATCATGATGATGTTAATCAAAATTACTGAAAAGCTTTCAAGTAATTTATGAGATATATTATCCCAAAAGCTATACAAACCGTCGCTAATTCCTTTGAGTTTGCTGACCAAAGAACCAGAAAAATTAGTTTGAAAATAAGAATATGAATGATTTTGCAGGTATTCATAAGGCTTTACAATCACATCTCTGAAGATATTTCCATGAAGTTTGTATTCTGAGTAGTCGTGTAAAGACCAAAAAAACCTAAGTAGCAGTTCAATGCCAAGAAAAATCAATAATGGTTTTAAAAAAACATCATAAGACACAACTTCTCCGATAATTGTGTCTATAATTATTTTTATAACATAATTGTTTAAAGCGAAATACACACCTGAGAAAATTGGTGCCAAGCACAAACAAACATACCACTTACGATATGGTTTGCAAATGCTGTAAATAAAAGAAAACGGACTCATTTTGTGGAATTTGTTATTAATTAACAAGCCTTTATTTTACTAGTCTGTAATTAAAGTCAAGTATTTTAGTCTAATTAAATTTGACAAACCAAAAAATAAAATGTAAAATATGAGTATAATTAAGAAGAATTTTTATGAGTGAAGATGTAACAACATTTAGGAAAAAAAATTATGCATCTCAACATGCTGATGCACGAAAGGTTCAAGATCAGCTTGAAGCACTGGGTTATAATTTAAGCAATATACAAGAGGAAAAACAATACAACAGGCAGATACTTCGTGGTATTTTAAGAGAAGAGCTTAAGAACAAAATAAACAAACTAAATCCTGAATATGATGATACAAAACTAGGTGACATTTACAAAAACCTGACAAAACAAGACAGCGAGTCTCTTAAGAAAATACTAACAGAAGAACTTAAGAACAAAATAAACAAACTAAATCCTGAATATGATGATACAAAACTAAATAATATGCATTCTGATTATAAGTCTCAAATAGCTAATCAGCGGGGTGGTGGATTTAATATAAAAATACAAGAAGCATATTTTTTCCTCGACATATATAATAAGCTTCAGGAAGAGCAACAAAATAAAGAAAAGAAGTCTAAAAAATTCATAATAAGAAATACAACACTCATCAATCCCAAAGATAAACAAACCAAGATAAACGAAGTAACCTTTGCAAATACTGAAAAAGACATAAAACCTGAAGACATAAAACCTGAAGTATACAATGAAAGTGGAGATAAGAATACTGTTGTTGTGAGAGAGACAAGCCCAATCCCAATACCGCAACCATCATTTTTTATCAGAGTTAGCAAGCAATTAAAAGCAGCAGCTGGGAAAGTTGCTGATAAAGTTAAAACAGGAGCAGAAAAAACAGGCAATAATCTAACAGCAGGAGCGAAAGCTGTTGGCAATGGATTTAAAAATTTCACAAAAAAAGTAACAAGCGTTTTTATTAGGAAAAATAAATATAAAATAGCTCCCTATCAAGACTTAACTCAAAGAGTTAATCTTGGAAGTAGCACACCTAAAACAAACTCAAATGACACAATCATTAAAGCTCAAGAGAGAGAAGAAATTAAGATCGTAACATCAAATAAAAGAAAATTTTTCTCAAATAACAATGCTGAGCAAACACAACAAACAAATCTTAATTTATCAACATCTGTAAACCAAAATAATCTAAAGTTCACAATTAAAAAGAAGTCTGAAAATACAAAAACTGAACAACAAAATAGTACCGATCCGATATCTGAAAACTACAAAGCAAATGGAATTAATATAACAGGAGAAGATGTCTCAAGCAAAGGCTCGACACAGAAGCTTAATCCTTTTGTAAATACAAACAGGCTTGACCTAAATCAAGGAGTTTATGATAAATCAAAACCTCAAATTACACAACAACAAAGGCTAGAAATGCTAACAGAAGAGAAAGTTACCAAAAATACGGACGACAGACCAAATAGACAAAACAAAATAGAAGCAAAAGGAATTATTGGCCATCCTCAGCAAGAAGAAAGACCTTTAAAAGAAAGTCAAGCCGCAACAATAGATGGAGTTGTCGTAAAGCCTGGTAAAAAGAAAGAGACAATAGAAGACCAGCTAGTTTCTTTTAATACGCCAGATGATAAGCAATTTAAGCAGTTAGAATTTATCAAAAATGTAGTAGGGCAATACAAAGAAGAACAAGAGTCAGGCTCAACTGTAACAACAGCAAGCCTTGATGCCAAAGGAAACTTAAAATTTGCCTGTCTTGGAGACTCTCCAGTTTATTTAGTTCTAAAAAACAGCAATGGCGAAGACAAAGTAATCCAACTTTCTGAAGATATGGATGCAAACTCAGACAGATATGTAGATTTGATTCAAAAACTCGGTGGAACTCTTGGAGGTACAGGCAGATTGCTAATTAACCCCAACGATGTTAGCGAAGGTGGTCTACAAACATTTGGCGCAATTGGAGATGGAATTATTAAGAAAGGCTTAATTCAAGCGCCTGAGTATTATGATTTCTCTAGAGGCACGGAACATGCAAATAAGTTAAACAATCTTTTAAGAAACGTTTTAGGAATAGAAGAGCCCGACATAAACAAATTGCTAACAGTTGGAGATGCTAAAATTATTCTTGGAAGCGATGCCCTTGCCCCTGCAAAAACTCATGTAAATCTTCTAGATTATAAAATTGTTCTTAAAAAACTAGAGAATGGTACAAAAATTGACGCTAATGCTGATAAATTACCAGAGACAGAGATAGACTTTACAGAAGTCAAAAGCAAGCCAAGGGTTATCGCATTACAAAATCCAATTATTTTAATGGCAAACGGCAAAGATATTTGTAACAATGAACATGTTAACAGTACTAGTGATGATCTAGTTCTAGCACCATTACCTCCAGAAAAAACTATAGTAGTGTTAGATGGACACGGTGGAACAGATGTGTCTCATGCGGTCGCAAATTATTGCTCACAACAAGAAAATTTAAAAAAATATATTGTAGAACGACAAGAAAAAACAGAACAACAGCAACAAAACACACAAGCATCAACTAAATATTACTGGACTCCAGAGATAAATAAAGGGGAATATGCAGACAAACTAAAACAATACAACGAAAGTGAATCAGAAAGTATTAATGGAGAAGGTATTGTTAGCATTGTAGATAAAGAAAATAAAATATTTATAAAATACCAAGGAAACTTTTCATCAGGATTGTTAAATGGATACGGCTTTGCTCAAACTGAATATCTAAATAAAGCAAACAATGTAAAAACTCGAACATACGAAGGAAAATTTCAAAATGGAAAATTCGATGGAGCAGGTATTATTACAACTGAGTATCAAGATAAAAATATCATAAAAGAGGAAGTATTTCATAGCAATGGCATAAAACAAAAAACAAATCCTGAGTTGTTCAAAGGTGTAAGTAAGGATTCAGAAGTAATGAAAAACACACAAGAATTGCAAAAAACAAAACAAATTTTAGAGAATGCAAAAGAAAAAGAAATACAATTAACCGCTCCAAAAAACAATCTTCTACAGTTTAGAAAAACAACAAAAATAACATAATCTAAATGTTAATAACACTGAAGCTGCACCAGTATTATTAAAGAGTGTCTAAACCAATAACTTCAATTTTATCTGAAATATCAGAAAAAATTGAATTACTAACTGTTGTTTTTAAAATATCAGAATTTTTTAGTTTTTCAATTGCATTATCTGAAAAAACACCATGAACAGCATAAACATTTATATCACAAACGCCATTTTTTTTCAATATTTTTGAGGCTTCTATTAAAGTTTTACCCGAATCAATTATGTCATCAATTATAATTGCTTTTTTGTTTTTTAATTTATCAAAAATCTTTGGAATTTCCATTTGTAAGCCATCATCAGTTCTGTTTTTACTTACAATCACAATCTCAAAGTCTTCGTTTTCAAAAAATCTTTTAAATCTTAAATTAGATCCTTCATCTGGAAAAACTATAACGACCTCTCTTGGTTTATAACTTTGTTTTATATGAGTTATAAATTTTGGCATCATACTTAAATTTTGAAGCTTTGCGGTTAAAAATCCTTCAATATGCAACGAGTGAAGATCGTATGTAATTACTTCATTAATTCCTGACTGGTTTATAATTTGAGCGAGCAATTTTAAGCCAAAAGATGATTTTTTGTTATCAATTTTATCCTGCCTTGTATATGGCAAAAATGGTGCAAAATAGATAATTTTTTTAACATTATTTCTATTTAAAGCATCACACACAATCTGCAATTTAACAAGATCGTCGTTAAATTTACCAACCTTAAACGATTGAAAAATTGTCACCACTTCTCCAAAAACCTCCTCATCTAGCGAAAACTCAAACTCTCCACATGGAAAATGTTTTAATTTAGACTTAATTTCATGGTATTCTTTTGGAATTTTAGCACTGTAATCGAGGTTTATGTATTTTTTTGAATTAATTACTTTCATACAAACTCACATTACTTTGTAAGTCAAAAAACTTCACAACTGCTTCATAAACTGGACTAATTTTACCATCTTCCCTTTTAATATTTAAAATTTCAATTTCATCTTTGCAAATCCATTTAAACTCATCCGCCTTGCCTTCTTCAAGTTTAAAGTTATCCCATCCCAAAACCTCAATGTAAAAAACACTATATCCGCATTTTTTATTATTTATCACGCATTCAGACTCATGAATTAGATCATTAATCTGAAGCAACTCTAAGTTTAACTCTTCTTTCAATTCTCTTTTAATGCAAGTTTTAAAAACTTCATTCATTTCCATCATACCACCTGCCAGCTCCCAAGTGTTTGAATAAGATTTTCTTGTTGATGATCGTTTTTGAATATAAATTTTATCTCTTGTTTGATTTGTAATAATAAAATCAACAATTAGGCTGTCATATTCTCCAGAGAGTATATATTTTTCATCTTGATTTTTACCTCTAACATAATTAATAGGCTCTTGGTGCAAAGGATTTTGATCGTCGTAGTGTATTGTGTTTAGAAAAATTCTTTTTTCAAACCCACCTTTTCTGTCTTTCTTTGCTTTTTGTACCCTTAAAACCTCGTCTTTAGAAATGTTATTAACTCTTAAAATCTCATCAATAACTTCATAGCAATCTCCTATTTCTTCAATTAATTCAGATTTATCTTTAGCATCTATGACTTCAAGTGCTTCTTCGTGAAATTTATTAATTAATTCTTTTTTGTATTCTTTGTCGTTTAAAATTTTATAAGACACGACCAATCTTTTACCGTTTTCTTCTTCTGTAACAAAAGAGCGAACAAGTTTGTTAAAAATATAACGATACCACATAAAACAAAACAACTTATTTCAGTCAAAAATATACTTGTATTTTTACTTTACAAGAGTATTTTTAATAAGTTCTTCAGACTTGTTTTTGGGTGCGTCTAGTTTTTTCTTTTTGTTACTTTCTGCCAAATCATATTTTTTAGCAACTTCTTGTTTTTCTGATTCTGTTAATGGGTTTGATAAATAAAATCTTTGCATCTTTGATAAAGTATTGTTCTTTTTTAGATCTCTCTTTGTAAAGTTATTCAACGGACAATGTGCTGCGTTATTATCTTCAAAATACAGCTTTGAGTCTAAATCACTAGACTCTTCTTCAAAATACAGCTTTGAGTCTAAATAAGACAAATCTGTTTTTGTATTATCTGCTAACTTATTTTGTAATACTTTCTGCTTCAACAAACTAAAAGCTGTATTATCCACTAAATCATATTTATTTACAACTTCGTCAAAATATTTAGTATCTATGTTTTGGACTTTAGCCTCTTCAATCCATCTTAAATTACCCGCTGAATAAGCTTCGTAAAGCTTGTATTTATTTGCATTTTTTGGTTTTAAAGCAAGAGGACTTTCATTAGGCATGTCAATATTTATCGTATTTGATTTATTTTGAACAGAACCTAAATCTATATGGCTTGATATTGTTTTTTCTTTAATTATACCAAGTTCAGTTGCGGCTTTTTTTGCCAACTTAATTAATTTTGTGAGTTGAGTATTGTCTATTTTCTCTTCAAAGCTCTCAAGAGCTTTTTCTAAATTATTATTTTTATCTTTTAAACACTGTGCAAAAACAATACAACAAGCATCTGCAACACTCACACAAGGGCCTTTGAGCGAAATGTCGTTAATGAGTCTTAAATTTTTAAAACTTTCTACTCCAATGCTCTGTAATACTTTTGGAAAGTCTTGATTTTCATCATATGGCCTATCTTTGGTGTTATTATTAAAAACCCCAACTG
>CAXNCX010000018.1:0-12758 GCA_964201065.1 Candidatus Deianiraeaceae bacterium
AGGCAGAAAATCCAGAAATTTTAACTGAAGAAAAAAAGGAAGAACTAAATGAACAACCAAAGGAAGAGTCAAAAGAAAAGCCTTCTCAGTCTACAACAGAAGGTGTTGTACAAGAAAGCACAAACACAGATAAAGCAGAAAATCCAGAAATTTTAACTGAAGAAAAAAAGGAAGAACTAAATGAACAACCAAAGGAAGAGTCAAAAGAAAAGCCTTCTCAGTCTACAACAGAAGGTGTTGTACAAGAAAACACTACGCAAGACAATACTACACAAGAAAGTGTCGCTGAAGAAATCAAACAAGAACACAAAGAAGAGTCTTCTCAGGCTACAACAGAAGGCACCACCCAAGAAAGCACAAACACAGAGAACAAAGAGTCTGAATGGAAGTATGAAAGAACAAGAACATATGAAAGAAGAAGACGAGTAAAGCCTGAAGACTTGGATGTACACTTTGGCTCTGGCAAACAACTTTTCATATTTGATAGTCCAAATTACGGAGAGTGCTCAGTCCAAATGATGACAAATTGTCATAAAGACATGAATTTATTTTATGAAATATTATTCGACAGACATATTATTAACGAACAAACTGCACCTTTTTTATATCAGGCAACATTTGATGAAACAAAATTAACCTCTTATTCTTTTTTTAAAAGATACACTGGGCATTCCTCAAAAGGCATGGGGCTGTATAAAATTATATCACAAGAGGCTAAATTTATTGGTATAGTAATTATGGATCCAGAATGTGAACTTGACCAGCAATCAGAAGAATGGCTACCTCGTTCGCCTTCTTTTTCTATGTATTTAAAGCCAAATGTACACATTTATCATAATTTTTGGTTAAATGGCGAAAAATATATTAAAGAAATAAGACAAGATTTCATTAAATGGTTTGTCCCAAGAACTGATTTTAATAATTTTGTTAATGCAACAATCATGGCACTTATAAATTTCTCAAGCCACCCAATGGAACTTGAACTGCCTAACAGTAAAGTAAAATATCCATTTTATATTTTCAGAAGCTATCCAGAGATTTTCAAAGTATTTTTAGGAGAATACGCATATGAAGATGATGTTGACAAAGACGAGCGAGAAGAAAAAGAAAGAGAGGCAAAAGAAAAAGAAGAAAGAGAAACAAAGCAAAAAGCTGAAGAAGAAATGAAGAAAAAAATGGAAGAAGAACAAGAAAAACAAAATTCCACACAAGAAACCACTCAACAAACAGAAAAAGCTTTAGAGGAACAAAAAGAAGAAAAACAAAATTCCAAAGAAAATGAAATTAATAAAAATGAAAAAGAGCCTATTTTAGAAAAAAAATCCAATTCTACAGAGGCAAAAACACAAACAAATTCAAAACAAAAACAAAAAAATAAAAATACAAAAAAACCACAAAATCAGAAAAAACAAAAACGGAAAAAGTAATATATTTTTGATAAAAATTTTAATTCAAAAATTAAAATTATTTTCTCAATAGAAATACATGAATTAAATATTATTTTATGATTATACCAAAACAAACTGATTTTCAAAAAAAATAGATAGCATTTTCTACTCTGGCAAAGAGCTTTTTTCTTTTGTAAGTCCATCTCACGGCAGATGTTCAGTGCAAATGATGACAGATTGCGATGAAGATTTTGAAATTTTTACTGCAATGCTTCTAAATCCTAAAATAATGAATCATGACAACAACCCTGTTTACACGGAAATTCAAAAAACAAAAAATATTTTTAAATGTCGTATGTATTTTTTACATTACACCAAGCAGTCTCATAAGGGGCTTGGAGTGTATAAAATTATTGAACAGGAAGGAAAGGAGGTCTTGGGAATAACGGGACTTGATGAAAATTGCCCTGTGTTTAACCAGCCTGAAGTTCAAAAATTAGTATCTGGTGGGGTAAAAATATTTTTGTATTGTAAGCCCGAATTGATTATCAAAACCGACTACGCAAGAGAAATAATGAAGTATGTGTATTCAATTAATTTTGATTTTGTGAAAGCATGGGTGAAGAGCACCAATTTAAAATGTCTTTTTTTTATACAACATATTATGAACTGTGCAAATTTAACACCAAAACCCATAGAATGCAAACTAGGGAATAACAAATATAATTTTTATATTTTAGTTAGGAGGTAGAGCATAAGACTGAAGAGCTCTTATGCAGGATAACTCAAACGCAGAAATGTTCCTAGCTGCAACAAATAAAGCAGTGCTGTCTACATTTTTGATAGAATAAAGTCTTAGACATGACTTTTCTGACTCTGCAATACATTCTCGATCTAAAATCGTAAAACCTTGTTCATTTATAACAAGTTTTTTGATTATGTCAGCACCTAGATGCGTGTTTAGTGTTACATTATGTAGTTGTTTTTCTTTTGGATATATATCGTTAAACTGAAACCCCGGATTAAACCATTTACCTTTTAAATATGGGCTTTCAAACACCTCATAAATCGAGACCTCATCCCCATCTTGTCGTCCTTGATTAAAAGGATTATCTTTATGAACAATCACTTTTGGGCTGTAAGGACCTATTTTCCTATACATAAAATCAGGCTCCTTATCACTCATTGTATCTTTATAATAAGCATAAACTCCAATATCAATTTCATCTAAGCGGAGGGCTTTATTAAACTCATCCTTTGAAAGCATTTGGATATCAATTAAGACATCCGGCATCAAAAATTGCATCTTTTTTACAAATTCTGGCATCACACTCGACATTGCACTTGCATAACTTGCAACACGAATTACCTTTTTTTCTATTTCTACATCGCTTAAAATTGAGTCCCAAGACTTAATTAATTTATTCGCTCTGCGATAAAGTTTTTCACCCTCTGGGGTCAGGAATATCTTGCCTTTGAGCGTGTTTATGAGTTTTTTTTGCATGTCTTTTTCAAGATCACTTATATATCTTGAAATGCTAGACACAGGTAAAAGCAGTATTTTCCCAGCTTCTGTTAGAGATTTTCTCTCTGCCGTATAAATAAAACTTTTTAGCATTAGGACTGTATTTTTCTTGAAGAAAGACTTTGTGGGCATAGATTTTATAGTGCTTAATGATAGTTTTGGGTAGTTTTAGCAGATGGGAAATAAAATGGTAGTTAGAGATTTTGTTATATTTATGATTAAATTATTTTCTCAATATAACCAAATGATTAAATATTACTTTATGATTACACTAAAACAAAACGATTTTTCAAAAAAATAGGTAGCGTTTTCTACTCCGGCAAAGAACTTTTTTCTTTTGTAAGCCCATCACATGGCAAATGCTCTGTGCAAATGATGACAGATTGCAAATCTGATTTTGATTTATTTAAAGAAATTGTTTTTGATGAAAAAATAACAACCAACATTACAAATCCTTTGTGGCATGAATGTCAAAAAAAAATGATATTTTGTCTCTCTATAAATCTTTTTTAAAATTAACAAATCAATCAAATAAAGGGCTTGGGATATTTAAAGTCATTTCTTGTGAAAACTCCTTCATGGGAACTGCAACACTTGATAAAAGCTGTACATTTTTAAAACAGGCAATTGTAAATTATAAACTAAATGCAGATGCAAAGCTGACTTTTTACACAAAACTAAACCTAGTTCTAAGTATTAGCTACAAACCTGCTATAAAAGAATACGCTCAGACTAAAAAAATCAAAACTATATTAAGTCTTTGCCATCCAGAAAATAAACTATCGCTTTTGTGTCAAACACACACAATGAAACTTGACAGACCAACATCAAGCACTCTGTCTTTTAGAACAGCCAAAAATAATGAAAGAATATCTCTATATCCGTTCTTGGTTAAGTAATGTCTGAATAATTTTAATAACTTTTTTATTCACATTATTCACATCTTTAAAAATAGCAAAAACCTTGCCATTCTCTACATCTTTTATTTTGTAACTTTTTAAAAACTGTTTTTCGTAGTCAGATAAAAAAGAAGGGTCAAAAATTGAAAAGCCTTTGTAAGTCATAATTAAATCTCTAAGCACATTCATCCCACAATTTGGATGCAACTCAATTGGTTTTGCATCGTTATATTTCTTAATAAGATCATCAAATAAAAAACCTAAAGTATAAAAATTCCCTTTTAAATGCTTATTAGTAAATATTTCTTCAAGCGTTAATAAATCTTCTTCGGTCTTGTTTTTATTGAACAAGTTGTCTTTATGTATGTTCATTCTTGGAGAGTATGGTGCTATTTCTTTATAAATTAGTTTTGAATTTTTATCATCTACAGTGCCATTATAATATGGATATATCCCTATATCAACTTCTCCGTCTATAATTGCAAGTTCGCACTCAGTCTTAGATATAACTTGAATATCTAGTTTTAGACTTGGAAACACCAATTTAAGTTTATTAAACATTCTAGGAGTAAGATAGGCAACAGAGCTTGCATAACTTGCGACCCTAATTACCTTTTTTTCTATTTCTACATCGCTTAAAATTGAGTCCCAAGACTTAATTAATTTATTCGCCCTACGATAAAGTTTTTCACCTTCTGGAGTCAAGAATATCTTACCTTTAAGAGTATTTATTAACTTCTTACCCATGTCTTTTTCAAGATCAGTTATATATCTTGAAATGCTAGAGACGGGTAAAAGCAGTATTTTCCCTGCTTCTGTTAAAGATTTTCTTTCTGCCGTATAAATAAAACTTTTTAGCATTAGGACTGTATTTTTCTTAAAGAAAGACTTTGTGGGCATAGATTTTATCGTATTAAGTGATGGTTTTGGGTAATTTTAGCAGATGGGAAATAATTTTGTAGAGGAATTTTGGAATATTCTTGAGAACATTAAAAAAAATTTCTTTTTTTACAAGAAACAGAAGGTGTCTGTAGCTTTTTTATTGACTTGGCTTAAGTTTTTAAAAATTTTTTTACTGAGTAAAAATCAGAAAAAGGTAACTTTTGATTACCAATTATCTGATAATTTTCATGACCTTTGCCACAAATTAAAACGATAAATTCATCAGAAGAAAAATTTTCAACAACAAATTTAATCGCAGAAATTCTAGTATCCAAAACTTCAAAAATGATCTTAGCGTTTACCTCAAATTTTACAATATTATCTTTTTCAAATGTTTTATCACAATACTCATTTTGGTAATTTTTTAAAACATCTCCACGAATATTTTCAGGCTTTTCTGTTCTTGGATTATCATCAGTTACGACCACAATATCAGCCATAAGTGCAGCTTCAAACATCAAAGGTCGTTTTGAAGAATCTCTGTCCCCTCCACACCCAAAAACAGCTACTATTTTTTTATCAGTACTTGCTCTAACACTTTTAATTACATTTTCAATTGCATCTGGTGTGTGTGCAAAATCAATTATAAAATTTGTATTTTCTACTCTCTCTAATCGACCTTTTGGGGCTTTAAGTGTTTTTGCAGAGTGTAAAATTATTTCAGTGTCAATTTTTGTTAAAAGACTAACTCCTAAGACTGCGTGCAGTAAGTTTTCTTTCTCATAAACAAACAGCATATTTGGATTGTGAAATGGATACTCTTTTCCAAGTAAATAAATCTTTTTATCTTTAATTTGATTCTGTGAGGTTATTGTAAGAATGCTATCTTTTGGGATTTTAAGTCCTAGTGTATCAATCTGACTTGAGATCAAAAATTTACCGTCTGGTTTTAAATAATTAACTATCTTAAGCTTTGCAGATAGATAGTTTTCCATTGTTTTGTGATAGTCGAGATGGTCTTGTGTGAAATTTAAAAACATACCAATGTCAAATTTAATGTTTCCAAATCTTTTTTGATCAAGCCCATGACTACTTGCCTCAATGCAAACATATTCTATGTCATGTTTTATTTTAAGTTCATGCAAAATGTGATAGGTTTCTGCTAAATAAGGCGTTGTGTTTGCAAGTTCACCGTAAAAATCTATCGCTCCTTGATGTGAGTAATAAACCCCAATTGTGCCTATATAACAAGCATTTTTATTAAGGTTTGTTAGTAAATTAAAACTTAACCATGCTGTTGAAGTTTTTCCATTTGTTCCTGTAATTGCAATAATATTCTTTGGAATTTCATAGTGTTTTTCAAATGAATCAAATACGAACTCTTCAAAGTTGTCAACGGCGATAATATGTTTAACATTTTTAAACTTAGGGTGTTTTTCAATAAAACCTTGTTTTACATATACTTTTGAACACTTCTGAAGGATAGATTCGTTAAAAAATTGCTCAACTTTTTCTTCTAAGAAAAGCACATCTCCTGTCTTTAAT
The DNA here is from genome assembly GCA_964201065.1 of Candidatus Deianiraeaceae bacterium. GTDB lineage: Bacteria > Pseudomonadota > Alphaproteobacteria > Rickettsiales > Deianiraeaceae > CAXNCX01. Next base: position 6,240 of record CAXNCX010000018.1, read on the forward strand.
TTTCTAGTATCAGTATGTAAATTCATAAAGGTTGATTTTAATCATAAAAAATATACACCAAGATTGAGTTTCAAAACAAAATGATAAACCTTGACGACATAATATCGCAAATTAAAACATACAAGTCAAATTTTAACCAAGATTTAATCACACGAGGCCATGATTTTTGCATTCTAGCTCACAAAGGACAATTCAGAAAATCTGGGCATCCATATCATGTTCATCCAATTACTGTGGCTTTTGAACTTTCAAAATTAAAACTTGATGAAGAAGCAATTGTTGCAGGTTTTTTACACGATGTCATCGAAGACACTCCTTACGACAAACAATATATTTCTGCTAATTTTTCATCAAATATAGCCGAACTTGTTGACGGAGTTACTAAATTAAAACAGGTAAACACTAATATCGATGAAATTAAACAAGTTGAAAACCTAAGAAAGATGTTTTTGTATGTCTCAAGAGATATCAGGGTTTTGTTAATTAAAATATGCGACAGACTAGATAACATGAGATCAATTGAACATCATGCAAATCAACAAAAAATACGCCAAATTGCCAAAGAAACGATAGAAATACACGCTCCTCTTGCAGAAAGACTAGGATTAATTAGCATTTCAGAGGAATTACAAGATATATGTTTTAAGATTTTAAACCCTGAGGCACGTTCATTAATTATTGAAACAATAAAAAAAATTAAAAACACTCATATTAAAGATATTATAAATTTTATTTCAAAAAAACTTGAAATGCTTTTATTTGAATACGGCGTTGATGGAGTGGTTCTTGGAAGAGAAAAAACACCATATTCAATATGGAGAAAGATCCAAACTCAAAATATCAAAATTCAAGATTTAACGGATATTACTGGATTTAGAATAATCACTAATGACACCGCTAGTTGCTATACAGTACTTGGGATTTTACACACACACTATAAAGCAATACAATACAAGTTTTTTGATTACATTAGCACGCCTAAGCCAAATAATAATTATCAATCTATTCATACAGCAGTAATCGATAACTATGCAAATAAAATTGAAATTCAAATTAGAAACAAAAAAATGCACGAAGAAGCAACTCTTGGAGTCGCTGCACACTGGTCTTACAAACAAAATGTTACATACAAACCAACAAAAGAATATGGATTTTTTATAAAAGAACTAAACAATATTTTCCAAAATCATAATAACGCATCTGAAATACTAAATCAAACACGAAACGAAATCTTTTTTGAAAAAATATTTGTATTTACTGCCAAATCAGATGTTATTGAGTTGCCTTCAGGTGCAGTTGCACTAGACTTCGCGTTTCATGTACATACTCAAGTAGGTTTAAACGCAAAATCTGCTATAATAAATGGCAAAGCCTCAAACCTTGATAGAGTTTTGAACAACGGCGATATAATAGAGATAGACATTGACAAATCCTTAGAATACAACATCTCAGAAGCTTTAAAAATTGTCACTACAAATAAAGCAAAAAATATTTTAAGAAAAACAGAAAAAGAAACGCAAAAACAACAAAATTTAAAAAATGCTAAAGAAATTCTAAAAATTTATTCTGAAAAACTAAACCTAGAAGAAGATGATATTGTTAAAATAATTTATAAAAAAACAGACTACAAAGACTCAAAAAGTCTTTTTAAGGATATTGAACTAGGGAAAGTTGATATAAGCAAATATACACAAAACATTGAGACTGAAGGATTGAGCATTAAAAACAAGGACCATTCTAAAGTTGATTTATTGACATATTCATGTCAAAATTGTAATAACAAAAAACCTTTTACAAAAGAACACACAAGCTTTATTTCTAACATAGGAATTATGTACCACCACGACAAAGATTGTGAGTATTTCAAAAGTAATCCAGCCAAGCTATAATGGATCAATATTTAAAACAATACTTAAGCTAAGCTCTGTAAAATCTGGTTTAATAGACTTCTTGGAGACAAACTCTGGAACATTTACTGAAATTGTTTTATCTTTTATCCCACTAATTCTTTGATCAAGTCTATTTTTAACAAGATTGTATTTTTCCTGCATAGACTTACTGTAACCTTCAGGATTTAAAATTAAAATATTCATTGTCACCATATAGCCTTTGTCTTTTTTATTGATAACATATTTATCCATTTTAATGTTCTCAATATCATTAAAAATTTCGTTAATCAATGCTGTAAGCGTATTAAAATTATCAACTATTTGATTATTTTCTTTATTAAAATTTACAATAGTGCTTTTTACCTCAAACTCTCCTATGTCTAAATTTGTATTCATTTTTTTTAGCAAAACCTCTGATGCTTTTTCGCTATCTTTTACCCTACTTAAAACACCTAGAATTCTAGGAACATCGTATATTGCCTTTTTTAACAATACCAGTCCAAGTGCAAGAGATATTGAAAACAATAACACAATTCCTAACTTCAAAATATAGGCTATATACCCTCTATTTATAAATTCTCTATTACTCAAAAACATCGAAGGATAGTAATTATGGCTAAAAAAACGCTGACTTACATCTTTTAAAAAATATCCATACATATCTTGTAAATTTGAAACATTTAACTTAACATGATTAAATTTAACATCAAGATCTGCAGTGCATTGTTCACTTAAGTTTTCTCTTGAAGAGTAAACGATCACATGAAATTCAGACTTAAAATTTGGCAAATTCGTATTTAAATATTCAATCGTAGTCCTTAAAATTTGATTTATATACTTATCAGACATTTCATCTTTCTTTATGTATCTAGAAAATAAAAAAGTTTTAGCGACTGACAATGACACAACATAAGAATTTTCAAAAATATTTTCCAGTATGGAAACCTGAATGATGTTTGTTTTTGCAGCTTTTAAAGCCTTATTAAGATCGTTGTTGTTAATTGTATTAAGAGCTGTGATTTGAGAAATAGAAGAAATTTTGATTTTTGAAATAGAAGACATCATCAAAAAACTTAAAGTCATTTCAAATATTTTGCTTGTGCTACTTTTTTTAATAGAATTAATATAGAATTGAAAAGTTTTATCAATTCTCAACAACGATATACCGCTTAAAATGGTGTCGTTGCTATTTATTTTACTAGCAACGGCTTCTTGTTTAATTTTTTCATTTGGTTTTTCAAAAAAACTAATCTTAGAAATATATTCCATGTCCGGCACTAGACACAAAAAAAGTTGGTTTGATTTACCTATTTCATCGCTTAATTTAAATTTTTCTAAATCACCAAAATCGGTAATAAATTTTTGATTAATTATTCTGTTACCTCTTTTGATATATATACCTAAATACTGTGAAGATAAAACTACTAATTTCATTAAAATACCATCTTAATTCCAGTCAAAATAACAAAACCATTGTTTAACTCAGACATTTTTGTGCCAAATTGAGGACTATAAACATAGCTTGATTTGAATTCATACATCGTACCTTCTATATAAAATATAATTCCCTTGCTTTTCAAAAAATCAGGCTTGATGTCAAAACTCAAACTCAATGCACCAAGTTCATTACCACCAAAACTGCTTTTAAGATGTGTTAAACTTAAGGCAAATTTCTCATAGACAGCACTTATTCCAGAGTTAAAATAATATGATTTCTTTTTATTAAACATACTATTTCCGTTTGCATAAGTTGCAAGCAAACTATCTCCCCAGTCAGAATATGCAAAAGAAAGTCCATAATTCTTATAGCTAAGAAGTGTGCCACCAGAATAAGCCTTAAGATCTTCTCTCGTAAAAAAATTAGGATTATTTATAACTTGACCATTGAATGTACTAATTCTATTCCATTTTCCAAATTCTGAAGTCAGTGAAAGTTTTAGGCTTAAATTTTCAGAAAAATCTTTTTCCTTACTTATTCCAACGGAAGTATAGTGAGTAATATTTCCCTCGCCAGATGCAGCAGAGGCGTATTGTTGAATGCCGTACAAGTTATCTAAATGCGGGGATGCACCGCTTCCCCCTAATGTGCCCGTATTTCCAGTATTAGGGCTATGGGTAATTCCCATTTGATAACCATTGATTTTTGGAGTATAATATGAAATTCTATTGCTTCTTGAACCCCAACCAAGCAATGGCTGGCTAGAATTAATCGAAGTAATATTTTTACTAGAATCTAAAGCTACATTGCCAAGTCCCATCGATGTTGTGAAACCATGTTCATTTGGCAACATTGGTTGTAAAATGAACACTGGAGACATGCCAGCCGTTCCAGTGTGTCCAAGTGATGTAAAACGCCACCACGATCCACTTACGCCGCCTGTAGCTCTAGCTAAATTTAAAGAATCAACTCGCATTTTAGCTGCACTTCCATACATAGATCCAAGCTCAATCTTGCCATGGTTTAATTTTGTAAAAAGATAGTTTTGCTCACTAATTTTACCAGCCTCATCCTCGTTTTTATTAATCAAAGAATTAAATACAACAACGCCTCCATATGAAAAAATCTCATTAACATCACGGGTAGCCGTCAAGTAAACTCTTGAATCCGTTCTAAATATAAACTCTTGATCGTAAAATGGGTTGTCAGCGACAGTGTTGTCTTGTCTTTTCAAAAAATTAGACTTATTATAATAACTAGACTGCTCTGTGTGACCAGATTGAAAATCAATATAGCCACCTAATTTTAAACTAAAATCCTCTTTTTTAGTCTCTTGGGTGTTTGAGAAGTTAATATTTTCGACTAAATTAGTTTCAGCAAAAACAGATTTAACAACACAAGCAAAAAATAAAATTTTACAAAACAGACTAATCATATTTTTTCGGTTGAACATAATACATTAAATGATCACACTCAATCGATGAACATTTGAATTGCTCATGAATTGTAATCTTAAAAGTCGGCGCAAGTTGTCTGATTTGTCAAGATCTGTGCAAACAGTTTATATTAGAAACAGATGTTGTGTCAACGTCTTCTTTCTTGGAGCTTAGAGCAGCAGTTCTAGATTTTGACAAAACATAAGAATCTTGTGCGTCAATCATGAAATCTTTTGATGTTGCTACACAAAATAGTAACAAACTTAACATTTTGCTTACATATATAATCTTAATCAGTTTTTAGATATTTAATTAAAAATCAAATATATGAATTTTTTTAAAAAAAATAAACAAAATAATGTGACAAAAAAAGTCTCAAAAGAATTTAGCAACGCCTATTACATGAAAAACTGTAAAGCAACTTGGATGAATCCAAATTATGAGAATTTTTCAAGCAAAGGCTATATAAAAAATGTTATAGTCAACAAAGCTATCTCAACAATTGCAAGAAATGTCGCTTCAAATGAAATATTGTTATATAATAAGGATAATCAAGAAATAAAGCATCCCCTAATATCAAAACTAATTCAAACACCAAATCCTGTTTCTAATATGTTTGATTTACTTGAAAATATTGTAATTCATCTTTACATATCTGGGAATGCTTATTTAAATTTTATCGCATATAATAACCAGCTAGAGTCTTATCTTTTAAGACCTGATAGAGTTAAGATAAAATCTGGAAACAGCATCGTACCAAATTCATATGAGTATACAGTTGATAAGACTAAAACTATTTTAGAAGTAGATCCGGAAAATTTTAAATCTCCAGTTTGTCATATTAAATTTCACAATCCATTGAATGATTTTTATGGGCTTTCTCCTATTGAAACTGCACAATATTCTATGGAGCAACATAATCAATGCTTAGAATGGAACAAATCTTTACTAGAAAATGGTGCAAGACCAACAGGTGCTTTAGTTTTAAACGGCAACTCTCACATGAGCGATGAAGAATTTGATGCTTTAAAGACAGAGTTAAGGTCTCAGCTTAGTGGGGCCACAAATGCTGGACAAATTATGATTTTAGAAGGTGGTATTACATGGCAAGAAATGAGTATAAATCCAAAAGATATGGATTTTATCGCAACAAAAAATTCAGCAGCAAGAGATATTGCACTTGCACTTGACATACCACCTCAAATACTTGGAATTCAAGGAGATAATACTTATTCTAATTTTAGCGAAGCAAGAGTTGCTTTTTGGGAGGAAACAATAATTCCATTATCAGAGAAAATTATGCAAGCATTAACTCGTTGGATAAATATAAATATAGACGAAACTCTGACATTAAAAATTAACTACGATAAAATCAGTGCTTTGCAAGAAAAAAGACAAAAGATGTATCAAAACTTACAAAGTGCAAGTTTCTTAACTGACGAAGAAAAAAGAAAAGAAATGGGATGGTAACCTACTCCCCAACATATCCAATGTTACACCACAATTTTTGACTTGATGTAGTAGAATTATAAGCAGTGGTACTGCGACATTGAGCTGCGTCATCAGAGCCGTCAAACTTACCAGTTTTTAGACCAATTATATCACCCGTTGTTGGCTTTCCATCGTCAAATTTATCATCAAGTTTTTTTGCCATAGCCGAATCAATTGCAGCATTAATTGGAGTTAGAGCATCAGAATTAGCTTGAGTGGGTGCTTTTGTAACATCACTAATCATAGCAACAATAGGAGTTCCTAC
>CAXNCX010000019.1:0-12601 GCA_964201065.1 Candidatus Deianiraeaceae bacterium
CTTGACAAACCCCGTATCTTGTTATAAGAACATTAAAGTCCATTGATAAATAGTATAGAATACTCAAGTAATTTGAAACAGCTAAAAAAGAGTAAGAAACTCCACTAATAGAAATTGCATTTTCTTTTACTAAAAACAAAACTAAACCAAAAAACACAATAATAGTTGATAAAAATATAACTCCCATTGAAAACTCAACGCCAAATATTGCTAAAATAGATTTTTTGTACCTACGCATATCTCTTGCGTTATATCTATTAAATCTATCAAATTCAAAGCCTTCTTTATTGGAAGATTTTATGTTTTTAATATTTCTTATAACATCAACAAATGAATCGTTTAAAACACTTGTAAGTTTAAATGTTTTCATTGACTGTCTCTTTGAATACTTACCTAATATATTTAAGTTATAAGCTTGAACTAGCGTTCCAATTATCAAACATACAGCCAAACGATAATCAACGAATAAAAAACTAACTATAAAAAGTAAACCCGATATTATATTTGGAATAAAGAAAGAAATTGTATGCTGAAATAAATCAGTGTACTCCTCAACAATTCCGTGTACCTTTGTCACTACCTCACCAGAATCTCTTATTGCAAAAAAATCGACTTTTTTATTTAAAATATTTTTGAATAAAAAGCCTTTTAACTCTGACCTTACAAATGGCTGAACTTTTGTAACTTTTATATAAACAGCGATTTTATGCATTACTTCAAGTAAAAACATAAATCCAATGAACATAAGTACAGACTTAAAAACTACCGACTGAAGTTGACTGTTACTTTTACCCTCAATTCCAGAAATTAAAAAACTTATAACAATCGGCGTACCTATTGAATTGACTGTCTCGCAAAGCCCAAAAGCTTGCCAAGTTAGTATTGATTTTTTATATTTTTTAATAAAAAATAGCGTAATATCAAAAATTGAAACAGACCTTGAGCAATTTTTTAGGTCTATATCAAAAAGAAATTTTTTTCTAGCAAGTTTGTATATTTTTTTGTTTATGTATTTTATAATCATAAATTATATCTGTATCTTTGTTGTCTTTATTGCATTTCTGTAAAACATACTAGTTAAGTTGTAATGGATTATTTTTGAAATTCAAGTAAAATTAATCATTTAATGTGTTGATAATTAAAAAAATATCCATAAATTATCTATAACAACCCTTAATTTTAGTTTATCAAACGGATATGAAAATTTTTTTGGATACCGCGAATATAGAAGATATTAAAATCGCGCAAGAGTTTGGCGTTATTGATGGAATAACCACAAATCCAAGCATAATAGCCGCGTCAGGAAGAAAAATTGAAGATGTTATTGCAGAAATATGCAATATAGTTTCAGGCCCTGTAAGTGCAGAAGTTATCTCAACGGACTACAAAGGAATGATAGAAGAAGGTGAGAAATTAGCAAGCATAGCAAGTAATGTTTGTGTTAAACTTCCACTTGTTCCAAACGGAATAAAAGCAACAAAATACTTTTCAAAAAAAGGCATAATGACAAATGTAACTCTCTGTTTTTCTGTATCACAGGCTCTTATTGCTGCAAAAGCAGGTGCAACATTTGTTTCACCTTTTATTGGAAGAATAGACGACCTGTCTGAAGCTGGAATTGAATTAGTTAAAGATATAAGAATCATGCTTGATAACTACATTGAACTTGAAACTCAAATTATCGCTGCCTCAATAAGAGGACCTCTTCATGTTGCTCAGTGTGCAAAACTTGGAATAGATATAGTAACTTTACAACCTAAAACTTTAAAAGAAATGTATAAACACCCTCTAACCGATATAGGCTTGTCGAAATTTTTGGAAGATTATAAAAATGCCAAGAAGTAGTGTTTACTCGAGTCTTAATTAAAAATCAAAACCCAAATTTTTCATTAATCTAAATTTTTCGTTTCTTCTTCAGACATTTTTTTCAAACTATTGTTTATTTCTGGTAAAATTTTAAGCATTTCTTGTTCTTTTTTAGAATCTAGAAAAGTATCAAAAAAATTTGACTGACTTCTCCATTTAAAAGGATCTAGGTATTTTGGCTCTTTTTCCTGTTCTTGTTCTTCAAAATCTCCAAAAGGATTTATGGATTTGAATACCTCTTTGAATACACCTTTTAACCTAGATCGTATTTTGTCTTTTAATATATCTTCTTGAGAACAAACAAAGTTTAGTTTATCTTGAAATAATTGATCAAATCCTTTGGAATTAGGATTTTTTATCATATCTTCTTCAGGAAACATCTCACCGTCTACTCCTTCAAAAGATTTATCAAGTTCTCCAGATTCAAGAGTGTGTTCAGATTTATATTTTCTGTCTTCTTTTTCAAAAATTGTTTTTATATCTTTTGGCTCATTTTTAACCAACTTTTGATATAAAGATTTAAATCTTTCAAAATGCTCTTCTTTGCCGTTTTTTTCATATATATTATGTCTTAATGATGCGTAATATGAATAAAAATTTATGTTGCAATCCTTATCTGTTTTATTAGCCAGCCAGCTATTTTCACTGATGCGATTAAAACTAAGTGCATTTAAATCAAGAAAGTTTGTTAAAAAAATTGTTTTAAATTTGCCAAGCATACCTCCAAATCCTTTATCAAGTGTAAAATTAGATGATTCTATTTCTGGAGTTGTAATAGCCTTGCTGTATGAGTAATTTAATAAATTAAAATCAACACCGATCTCGTAATCATTAACATTAATCAAAAAACTACCATTTATATTTTGTTCACTAGTCAAGAGTGGATCTTCTTTATTTCTTGCATCTTTCCTTTTAGTCGTCAATCTTCTGTCGTCATTAGAATTTATTTCTATTGGAAATTTATATAAACCATCTTTCATTTCTTTAAATTCCAAACCCTGATATTTTTTTGGGCAAAGTACCCCAGCATCCATAGCGATGCTATTTGGTTTACTGACCCTATAGAGCTTAACAATGTTTGAAATAAAAGCAGGTGACATTAACTTACCTTTAAATGTTTTGATACAGTTGACAAAGTAATCAAACTGTTCTATTACATCAATTGAATCTTTTTTTATATTATTTTTAGTTTTGTTTTCTGAACTTAATGTAACTGCGTCACGAAAAATAAAATCTAGTTCAGAAATTCTGATATCAGATAAATGTTTCGCTATGCCTTCATATTCATTATGTGCGAATACTATTTTTCTAATTTCTTTTTCAGCTTCTTGAAGTTTTTCTTCTGAGTAGAACATCTTTTTATTTAACATCTTCATTAAAATTCGACTCTTTTGCTCCTCTGTTGTTGCATTTTTATACTCAGGAGATTCTATTGTCTTCTTTTCAATTTTCAATAAATCTTCTTTCATTTCTTGTTTAATATCATCTAAGGATTCGAAATTAATCGCATTTTTAATTTTTTTAACAACGGCATTTTTTTCTTCTTTTGTTTTTGCATTTTCATATGCAGGCGTGTCTTTTGCGTATTCTTGGATGTCTATACACATTGCTTCAATCAATTTTTGACGCTTATCTAGATAATTTTCAGGATCTTGTTTTTCAAGGCCCCAGTTTTCAAAAACAATATTGAGCCTAGCCCCATTGTTTGCAAACACACTTGCCCATCTAGTTAGATTATCAAGGTATATTGATGGTATTGTTTCAACATCGTATCTGTTTTTGATGTCTTTATTTATCCAAACAGATGTGGCGTTTAAGCTTTTCTGTGCGGTTTCCATGTAATAATATTATAAATTATGGATAATTATATTAAATATTTTTGTTGTGTCAAGGAGTTTTAACTAAATGTGTTGCATCCGAGTATCTCTTAAATAATCTTATAGTTTTCTTGACTTTTAAAAAACATAGGAAACTTTTAATCAATACTGTATACAAAATGAGTGCTACATATAGACCAAGTAAATTAAGAAGAGCAAGAAGTTGTGGCTTCAGAAAAAGAATGAAAACGCCATCAGGTCGTATCATGCTTAGAAGAAGAAGACAAAAAGGCAGATGGAGATTAACATCCAGCGACGAAAAATAACAGATTTCATCTTTTATGGCGGGATAGCTCAGCTGGTTAGAGCGGAAGAATCATAATCTTTAGGTCGTGGGTTCAAGTCCCTCTCTCGCTACCAAAAATCAACATCAAATCAACATTATCTTTCAGAAATTGAGTTTAGTAAGTTTTTGCTTATTTTTTCAATACCTTCTTCCTTAATCTTTCTGCTCAACAAAAATTGACTTTCTTTTGGAGTCTTGCCAAGAGTAAACAGAACAACCAAAGCCTCATTATAAAATTCAGACTTGTCACTAATATCAGAGCTGACATCAACTAAAATAAGATTACTATCTTTTATACCTAGCTTAATATTCTTTAAATCTTCAAAAATTAAATCTTTTGCAGTCTTCATTAGGTATGTCTTACCACTTTCAATGTAAACTGATGTAAATAAATTACCTACATTTAAGGGTACAACAAAAGCTTGGCAACTGACTTGATCGGACATTTTTTCTTGGATTTTTTTTGAAATCACATTTGGGTTGTAATCTTTAAAAACTAATGTTTTAACAATACACATTTTTTGACCATTAACATAATATTTACCCTCAAGCTGATCTATATTCTTAACCGAAAATACTTTTAGCGAGTGTATTAGAAAAATAAAAATAAAGATGTATTTCATGTGTGAAGTTTTGTATTAAGTTTATAATTTTAATTTTTTTTGTCAAATATATAAAAATTTAAACACGATATAACTTGAAAAATAGTTTTAGTATGTTCTTTTTTAAGCAACGCACCTGTAGCTCAATTGGATAGAGCATCTGACTACGGATCAGAAGGTTGTGGGTTCAAATCCTGCCAGGTGCACCAGTAAATATGGTATTTTTAAAGATTTTAAAAAATTTAAGTATATTTTAGGAACTTTTTATTGCTATTAGCATTTTCTTATTTTATCAAAACCTATTTTTCATAGAAAGATATAACTGTGGCACAAGAGCTGAAAATTTTTGCCTTGCATGGGGGATTATTTTACCTTTTCTTCTTTCTGCCATTTAAAAAGGTTTATTGCCAAATTTTTTTAGTATCTCATTTTCATTCTTGTGCAAACATCTAAATGCACAGATGTTGCTTTTTATGAAAAATGTTTTTATCGGTCTACAGACTGACAGTCTCATATTAATGAATTGCTCTATGATTATGAAAAATATTTTACATTCTGTATCCGGAATCCTTGGCGGAATTATTTCAATAAGTTTCATTATTGTATCTTTTATACAATCCATTGCAATATATAGCTTTTTCCGTAATTCATGGGGCTGGTGGTTCTTGCCTGCCATTTTTGCATCAGGGTTTGTTGGATTTTCACCTGTTTTAGGCGGTATCTGTGGTTATTTAGCAATGCGTAATATTTGGGAATATTCAAGTATCACCTCCTTATTCATAGCTGGATTTCCATTGTGGTCGACGTTAACTATTGTTATACTAGCATTTTTTCACAGCATAACTTTCAAACTATTAAAAGTTTCTAAAAACAAAGAATAAATACGGAAACTAAAATTGTTAAGTAAAATATAAAAATATGTTTTCTGCAAAATTAATAATAATATGTTTTATTGGCATGTCTATGTCTCTAATGTTGGATTCTTGGCTAATAAAAAAAACATTAAATTTTAAAAGCATTGCAAAAAACAACGCTTATTATTTCAATGCTATGCTGTGTCTACTGCTTATTTGCTGGACTATCAATGATGTCTAATTGGAGCGATAATTTTACTTATTAAATCAACAAAATCCATAATTCTTAATAAAAAATAATAAATTTAACTAAACTTAAATTTAAAAAAACATAAAAATCAATCTCTAAACATTCTACTCACCGACACAACCGAAGCTTCTTTAAAAATTAAAAAACTCAGTTAAAACATCTTTTTCCTTAACCTCTATGGCTTTTTTCTGCACAACTTTACCAGTTGTAATGTCCTCAAGTTCAATTGTGTATTTTCCATTTGGGAGACTTAAATTTGCCATAAAAACCCCCGCTGGAAGGCTAAGCCACTGTCTTGTGTCTACTTTTTGATCATCAATTGCTGCAAGCATGGCAAGTTTTGCACCAAGAACAGCCAATTGATCACCCTCACTTGAATTTGCGACCACTAAATAACTTGCAACTTTTGCCGCAACTCTGCCATGTGCTTTTAAATTTACAGATTGTTTTGTGTTGTTTATACTTGCAAAAGCTACATCGGTCAGTGGAGCAATCAGGGATGGGTTGTGATGTGAAATATTTACATTATTTTTATCTTTAACCCTTAAAGCGTAAGCTTTTGACAAGGGTTTAGATTTTATGTCTAGAGTTTCATATCTGATATTTAGCAAAATTCCATCTGGAAAGTCTAAAAAAAGAATTTTATCTGCTGTTTTTAAAGGAAGCGTCTCAGAAAAAATCAAAATAGACACATTGTTTGAATCATTTTTTTGCAACATTTCAATATTATCATCAATATGTTTCTCCAAAGCTGTTGTTAGATTAGTCTTATTTACAAACCTCTCCCTGTCTTTTATATCAGTGCTTGAGTTGTTTTTTAAATATAAATACCACTGCTCACTTCTTGTATTAAAAGAAGAAAGCATCATTAAGCGAGTATTTAAAAGCTCTTTTGCATTTTTAAGTAAATCAATTGCTATTCTCTTGTCATCTCTTGTTCCAATTTTTGAATGAACAAAGCTGCCCCATGTTTTCAGCAATATTTCTGTTTGTGCGTCTATGTATCTATGCTTTTCATTTATTTGATTGTTAAAATTATCCCAGTCCATAATAACACTACGACTCGCAAAAAGATGATTTCTTGCCTCATTTACTGTTAATTTTTTGGCTTTTATTTTTATTATTTTTCTGTCAGGCGTTGCGTACTCTCCTTCTTCATAGCTTTGTTGTAGAAATATTTTATAATGTAATACAGATTGATAAAACCTAATTAACGCAATTTCATACGGCAGTCCATAGTAAACATCATGATTTTCATCTAAACCTGCTAAGATTTTATTTTTCAGGCTTTTAGTGTAAAGATCCATTGATATAGAATAAGCTTCGTCAAAATATTTTAAGGCTACATAGTTACTTCCACTGTAATAAGCAAGAGTGCCCTGCTCTAGTCTTCGAAGCAATATTGACTCTTTTTCGTTTAAAAACTCAGGGTCTATGCTTTTTTTATAAGCTTCATTGAATTTTGACGAAGAAATATCCTGTAAAACACCTTTTTGTTCGCCTCTGTAATCAACATTTGCACAGCCAATTAAAAAAAGAAAAAAAACTAAACAATAACTACCACGCATAACCACTTCTTTTGGAATACTTACTTGCGTTATATCTTGTTCTTAAAACCTCCTCTCCACTCTCTATGTCAGTCATTCTGATGTTTACAGAGTATTCTTTTATAGTCTGACCATCACGGGTATGTGGTATCATGTTTATGTTCCCAAAAATCAATAAATTAGCACCAGACTGTTTACCTATTTTCGCAATATCTTCAGGCTTTACCATACCATCGTTTTGATATTGAATTTCATTTAATATTTTTTCTCTCGCAACTGCATCAATTAAGGCATACTCTCCAGAGTAAGAAAATTCGTTTAACAATTCGTCGTTTAAGTCTTGCACAGGAAAATAAGCCTCTGAGGTATTGTTACTAACCTCTGCTATAAAAACTTTAGGTCTTTTTGCACCCAGCTGAGAGCGATATCTACGGTATCCATTGTGTTTTTGAATTTGAGCTAAAATGTCTTGAACTGCCATTTTGGTGTCTGTTGCAAGCCATGCGTCTGTTATTTCCATTGCTTTTTGATCTCCTTGTTGAGTTGTAAGTCTTTGAGCTTTAAATTTTTTACCACACGATGTTGTTGCTAAAACTAAAAGCAAGCAAGTAAGAATATTTTTCATAATTATAAATTTAAAATATCAATATTTTCCTCTAAATACTTCTCTATTTCTTTAAGAATTTCAGCACTTACATCTTCTTTATTTCTACCCGATTGAGAAAATGTTTGATGGATACTTCCGATTATTTTAGAATTTTGTTTAACATTAATGTCAAGTAAAACCTCAAAGGACTTAAAGCCTTCTATTTTTAGATATTTTTCTCTTATTTTTGTGTCAATATATATTGTTTTATGTGCTTCTGATGGACTTTCAACAATAATGCTTTGATTTTGTAGAAGGATGTTTTTAAGTAAACCGTCAACCCCTATCGTATCTAGGGAGTTGATAATAAAATATCTGTCAGAATTTGGCTTTAAATTTACTATATCGTTATATTTTACGGCCTCAGGAACTAAAAAACCAAATACAAAAAGATGCTGTTTGTTGATTTCAAAACGAATGTCGTAAAGATTTTTCAACTTTTTTCTGTTCACGAATTGCTTTTTTATTAAATTTTGCATTTCAGTATCTATCTTTAGAATTTCAGATTTGATTTTCTGTGAAATAAATGGCTTTTTTAGTACTGCAAAAGCATAATATTCCTTGCCTAAATTGTGTGTATTTAATATCTCCACGCCTTCTGAAATGCCGTTTACATATTCATCTATGGCATCAGATGAATATCTCATCTCTTTATCATTGACTTGAGACTCTTGAGATGTAAAATTAGAAGTTATCTGTGTATTAAATTGTTTCAACATATTGTTTCTTGCATCTGACATTGCGCCACTAAAAGATAATGAAGATCCAACCGCACAAATAGACTGTGAAGGACAGGATTCAACAGGTTTTAAAATCCAATTAGGCAGACTTTCAGTTTTGGGTTTTGATAAACAAGAGACTAAAAATAAACAAAAAAATGAAGTTTTTAACATTAAAAAAATTATCCAATTTCGTTAAACTTACGAACCGCCTCTTCTGTTGCTTGTTGAGCTTTTTGTTTTGCTTCTGGGTTGATCTGTCTATCAAAAAGTCTTCTTGTTGACTTTCTTATCAATTCGTCTAATAAACTTCTTCTAACCTTTATTAAGGCATAACAATGATATTCATCTTTGTCTGCTTTTGCTTTAAGCTTTACTCTGTACCCTCTTTTGACCCAAAAACTATCATCAATTTCCACGCCAGTTAAAAAAGACTGAACTTCTTGTGCAAGTGTATTTTCAGTGTAATTTGAAATATCTTCAGCTTCAACGCCCTGAATTGCTTCGTTGTAAGATTCTTTTACAAATTGTGAAACTTCAGTAGCTACTGCAGCCGATGCTCTTGCGGATGCTCCTTTTTCGCAAAGTCTTTTATTGGAATGTATACTTTCAGCTACAAAATATTTGTAATCTTTTATATCCTCTCTTTCTTTTGTAGTTCTTATGTCGCTAACCCAAAGAGGCTCGGACGGTCTTGACGCTTCAAGTGTTACAAAAGTTGGCTTTGCAAGTTCAAGCTTTTTTTCTTTTTTTGAACAAGAAATTGTCAACAGCAATAATGCTATTAAAATATTATTTTTCATGGTTTTACACACTAACAAACAAAGCTAACTCTAAAAAATTATTTTGCAAAATTTAATTTATTTTTTGCAAAAGTAAATATAACATGTATAATTTTTTATAAATAATTAAAAAATAGACTTCATGGAAATAATTGATAAAAACAATGGAAATGTGCACTTTTTCTTCACTTCAAAAGATCAAACCATACCCTCTCAATATCTAACAAACATAACAAATTGGATGCAAGCTTTGGATAGAGATGGAATAGAAAATATTAAAATTTACTTTAAAAATGATTCATACAAAGCAGAACAATCTCACGAAAGTATGTGCGAAGAAATGAAGGATTTTATGAAAAAAATCTACACAGAAGCTGGATTTGATGAAAATAAAAAAGAAGAATTTTTTAACAGAGTTATTTTCTACAATTTTGACCAATGGTTTGAAGAAACTTCAAAAAAACTGCCGTCAAGTAATGAAGTAAAGGATAGCGAAGACAAACACCACCTAACTAAAGAACTTTTAAACGGCGTAATAAAAGCAAACTTTAATGACAAAAAAGTAGCACCTGCATTGAGAGTGAATGTAATAAAATTTATAAACGGAATAATGCAAAAAGGATTAACTTTGGACTTGGGAAAAATTTATTCGGAAGATATTTCTAATGCGATATCAGAGGAGGCATGTCGCGCAAATGAAATGCTTAAAATGAATGATTTTGCTATAGAAGAAATGAGAGTACTTTATGTGTTAAGTGTTTGTGAAGAAAAATGTTATTCAATTGAGAATTTAACCCATGAGAACCAAGATATTAAAAAAATTATATGCAGTACATACAGTTATCAAAACGATGGTGAGAAAGAAGTAGAAAGGATTATAAAATATATGAAAAAAATAAAAACACTAAACGGAATTAGTTTTGTAAATTTTCAGAGAAAAAAAATCCTTTTCTCTAACACAATTATTCAAGAATTTAGTGATAATTTTAACAAATTAAATAATGATGTAAAACAACACTTTCCTAATTTAAGCAAACTTAGAGAGAGTATTGTAAAAAAACAAGATATGCAAAGATATATTTTTGAAAATTGTGTAGATCGTATTAATATTGGATTTACTTATAATTTTAATAACAATCTAGAAAAAAAACATAATATTTATTTTGATAAAAAATATTATGAAATCTTAATTTATAATAAATTCATTAATGAAGCGGTAACCGATAAAGAACACTGTGATTTATTTCAAAATTTTTTTAAAAAATGTGGCTGTGACATAAAAGAAATATCAATGAATAGCATTGATCATGACAAATATAATAAAGAGCGAAAAAACAACGCTGATCAAATTAATGATTTAATGAGTTGTTTTGAATTAGATGAAACAAAGAAGAATTCAATCGCAAAATTATGCATAGCAAGAGAAAATGAACAAAATACTTTATATAAAAAACACGAAAGAGAGAAAAAAACTGATGAAAAAGAAAACCAAAATCTAGTGCAACCCGATCCATTTGATGCAGAACCTGACACACTTGATATTGGATCTGATGAAATTCATGAATTTGAAGAAAAACTTGAGAATAAAATGCAAAATAAACTTTTTAAACCTAAATCTAAAAGTGACTTGGATATTAAAGCACATAAACCTAGAATAGAAAAGCCCTGCAGGTTTTTAAACAACTTAAACAAGAACAATTCACTAAACTAAACACTTGCAGTTTCGCCGTTTCTTTTCTTTATGATTTCATCTTCAATATTTCTTGGGACAATCACATATTTAGCAAATTGCATTGAATAACTCGCACGACCCTGTGTCATCGAACGAAGTTGACTTGCATATCCAAACATTGAAGCAAGAGGAACTTCAGCAGAAATTACTTTTGCGTTTCCTCGTTGATCCATGTTTAATATTTGACCTCTTTTTCCATTTAAGTCTCCAATCACATCACCCATATAGTCTTCAGGTGTAATAACCTCAACACTCATAATTGGTTCAAGTATTTTTACAGCATTTGGTTTTTGTTTTGCAATTTCTCTAAAAGCTGCTTTAGCACAGATTTCAAAAGCCATCGCACTTGAGTCAACATCATGGTAAGCACCATCCAAAATTTCAGCAGTAAAATTAATTACAGGATACCCTGCTTTTAAACCATCATTTTTTGCAACATCAAGACCTTTTTGTATAGCAGGTATATATTCGTTTGGTATTCTTCCACCAACAACTTTGTCGACAAAGCTCCAAACTTTATCATCAGCAAATTTATCAGTTGGTATAAAGTTAATTTTTGTTTTAGCAAATTGACCAGCACCACCAGATTGTTTTTTATGAGTATAGTCTATTTCAATGCTTTCAATAATTGTCTCACGATATGCAACCTGTGGATTTCCAGTGTTACACTCGACTTTAAATTCTCTTTTTAGTCTGTCAACGATAATTTCCAAATGAAGCTCTCCCATTCCTTTAATAAGAGTGTCGCCAGTTTCTTGATTAACTTCACTTCTTAAAGAAGGATCTTCGGCTAATAATTTTGAAAGAGCAACTCCAAGTTTGTCTTGATCTCCTTTTGTTTTTGGCTCAATTGCAATTTGTATAACAGGCTCTGGGAAGTCCATTTTTTCAAGAATAATAGGATGTTTTATATCACAAAGTGTATCTCCTGTTTTTGTGTCTTTTAAGCCTGGAACTGCAATAATATCTCCTGCAGAAGCCTCACTTATGTCTTCTCTTTTGTTTGCGTGCATCAAAAGCATTCTTCCAATTCTTTCGTTTTTACCAGTAGTTGAATTTAAAAGTGCAACTCCAGATGTTAAATGTCCTGAATAAATTCTAATAAATGTTATGTATCCAACAAAAGGGTCATTAGCTACTTTAAAAGCAAGTGCTGAAAATGGCTCTTTGTCGTTAAGTTGTCTTTTTAAGACTTTATCTGGATTATTTATATCAAGACCTTGAATGCTTCCAACTTCAACTGGAGAAGGCAAGTAGTCAATCACGGCATCAAGAAGAGGCTGAACGCCTTTATTTTTAAATGCACTTCCACATAAAACTGGAATAAATTCGCCATCTAATACAGCTTTTCTTATACATTTTTTAATTTCTTCTTCGCTAATTTCTTGACCTTCTAGGTATTTACTCATTACATCTTCATCCATTTCAACCGCTGCTTCA
>CAXNCX010000020.1:0-12368 GCA_964201065.1 Candidatus Deianiraeaceae bacterium
GCATCTTTTTATGGAAAGCAAGCCCGTATTCAAAACTAAGACTATCAATCGCTTTTTCAACTTTAAAAATTTTTAATTCATCGTATATAGTTTGTTTTTTATTAGCATCCTTAAGATCAGAACTCCAACCTAATGATTTTGCAGCATCAAGAAGCAGTTGTGCCGCCAACATACTTCTGTGTTTGTCGTTAAGAAAATCTTGCTGTTTTATATCAAAAAATACATTTTCGTCTTTAGTTGTTTGATTTTTATCCTCTAAAGCCCATGCCACAAAATCATTGCTATATTCAGCTACTCCAAGCTTGTTTTCTTTGGCAGCAATATCTTTATTTGCTTTGTCTGCAGCTAAAATTAATCTTTCTAAATTCCTATCAAGAAAATCGTTAGCAAGATTGTCTTTTTTAAGCAACAATGTATCTTTTTTTACGCCAAAAAATCTTAATAAATCTGATCTAAAGCTTTCTTTGTATTCTTTTATTGTTGTTTTTTGATCTGAACTAAATCCTATTAAACCCTTTGATTGTCTGAGTTTGTCCCATTGTTCAATATTACCATGAATACTACTCATAACTTTCGTTATACTTCCTACAGTTTCTTTACTTAAATTGTAATGTGTCATTATGGATTTATTATTTTGTCTTGCTGTATTATTGGTTCTGTTATTGTTACTGGACATACTTTAAATTTATACATATTATGCCTATGTTATACACACTTTACACAATTTTGTCAAGATAATCGAAAAATAAAAAAATTTAAACAACAACAAGACTTAAATTACAAACTTTCCAAGCGTTTATTCCACCTGTTAAATTGTAAACTTGTATGTTTTTGTTATATTCAAAATATTTTTGTGCAGCAAAAAAACTTCTAACACCTGAACGACAATAAAAAATAATCTCGTTTTGATCCAAATTATTTATCTTTTGTGGGTTAAAAATGCTCATGGGCATCAATTCAGATGGCTGAATGTTACAAATTTCAAATTCATGCTTTTCGCGAACATCAATCAAAATGGCTTGTTTAAGTTTAATTTTTTCATAAGCACTGTGTGGATCAATTTCATAAATCATAAAAAGCGATAAAAAATTTGACACTTTATGAATAATTTTTTATAATAAAGTATATTTATTAAATATTATTTATATGGCTGTGGCTAATAATAAAAAACAAGAAACTTTGATACAACGTATTGATGCTTATGAAAATAACAATGCTGATAAAATTCCGACAGACGGTGGAGACAATTTGTGCATTTTTAATAGTACAATCCCTACTGAGATTGGACAAGGTTTTGCAGGTGGCAAAGCACTGAAATGTATTTATAGTGAAACAAATATTGAAAAAGATGAACAAATAGAAGATGTACATAGAAAAGGTGAGCCTGATAAAAATCATATAAACACTCAAAACATAAACAATATAGAACAGGTTATTTTTGGGTGGAGGAATAAAAAAATTGATGAAATAAGTGGTTTTATAAATAATCTTAAAAAAGAAAACATTATTAGCGATACATATACTGCTTCTAACTTTTTAACAAGTTGTAATGTATTTTTTAAAAACTTATTTCAATTTTACAAACCTAAAAAAGATAATAACGATATAATGGAATGTATTGTTGATAAAAACAAAACTATAGATATAAAAAATCCCGACACATATAGGAATATATCTTTAACAGAAAATAATTATGAACAATATAAAACAACCTTTGACATTGATGATAGCAGATCATCAGGCTCTGAGTATTGTTTGTATTTCAATCAAAATTTCATAAATACTATGAAAGCCATGCAGACAATATATACTGATAATTTTTTAAATGAAGTGTATGTGTTTTCAAAATTGTCTGCAGAGAATCGAGATTTAAAAAAAACATTTTTGTATCGCGAAAGCAATGGCTATACTGGAGACAGATCCTCAGGCTTATTTTCATTATTAGCAATTCTTTTAGAACAAAACATATACCTTTATATAAAAAACAAAACAACTCAAATTCCAGCCCTACATTCACATAGTTTTAAAGATGCAATCAAATTCTGTAGCGATACAACAAAAGAAAAAGTAATTTTCGATTATGTTCATTGCCGCTTTGATGAAATAAATAAAAATACGATCATAAATGAGGATGAAATTCTTGTAGATTTCAAGGGGGCTCATTTTTCGAGAATTGTTGATAATGATGAGGAAAAATTAAAAGCAATATTTAAGAAATCCAACAAAACTCTGAAAGCAACAGCTGAATACAAATTAAAAGATATAGAGATAAAAGCTATTGAACCTACAACCAAAAAAACACTTCAAGAAGCAATAAAACCCACTTTAGAATATGAAAAAAAATTCGCTAATGATCTTGTATTTAAAAACTATGTTAACAAACTAAACAAAATCCTTCCCCAAGGTCAACAATTTGAAAATTTAATTCATGGTAAAGTCTTAAACACATCAGGATCGGGAAATAAATTAGAAATTACAAAATGGAGTGATAATCTATGTAAGACAGAATACACAAAAATCCCACAAAAGACATTCAACAAAGCAGAAAAGATTGCCTTAGCATTGCTTAATGGAGATGAAAAAAAGAAACTTTTAGTTAACATTTTAATTCAAAAGGATGATGCACAAAAATCACAAGAACTTACTGAAAAGGAATGGAAAATGTATGTAAAACTAAATATAGACCTTACAACGAAAAACAAATTTCAGCACAGCATAGACACAATTAAAACAAAAATTACAGAAAAAGAGACAGCAGTAAAAAAGACAATAACGGAAATAGTATTAAATACTTTGAATAATATTCAAAACAACCATCAAGAGATAAAAAAAGCTATAGATAATACTGAATTCAACGACGCGCAAAAGGATTTTCTTAAATATATAACAACTTGTAATAAGAATCTAAGCACTTACGATATAACTAATTCGATATTTGAGCTCTTTAAAATAAAAAGCATTAACGTAGCAACCCACAATTTGATAAAACAACATTTTAAAGGTAATGATAGTGATATTGTTGATGCTGTTAATGATATCAGCCAGAAAAATAAAACTTATGCAAAATATGCAAAAATGATGAAATCATTAGATCCAAAATGTAATCCTTTTGAAATTTATTATAATGAAACAATTAAAAAATATAATAATATTAATGGAGAGATGTACAATGAACAACTATTTAAAAATAGATTCGAGTTTTTAGCATTCGAAAACCTGCAATCTAATAAAATTGATGGCATAAACATTTTAATGTTTCTTTCAAAATTGTTACAAGAAAACCTTGGAGTAGGTATGTCATATATAACAACAACAAATGATACAATATTTGTTGGGGATAAATCATTGAAGAACCCTAATATAGATAACATTAATAAATTTTTAATAGAAATTGAGTCTTATATAGATAAGCAACCACAACAATTACCACAACCACAACAATTACCAAAGACTCAATACAAAGTGGATACATATTACTGGACTCCAAAAGATGGAACAGAAACCATAATCACAAAAGATAATATAAAAAATCTTAACGGAGAGGGTGTTTTAAAAGAATGCACACAGGAACAGTTTAAAATCGGGGTTGACGGAACAGCTATTCGTCAAACAGAAGAATTAACAATAAAAACAGGAACTTTTAAAAACGGCTCTTTGGATGGATACGCAAAAATTGAATGTCTTGAGACATCAATAAAATTTTTAAACACTGACAAAGAAAATCCAAAAATAGAACCACATTTAGATGAAAAAATAAGATTAAAATACGAAGGAAATTTTAAGAATGGACTACTAAATGGACAAGGTTTTATAGAACGGAATGACGATCATGATATCAAAACAGAAACAGGGGTTTTTGACAATCAAATTTTAAAAGGACAAGGTACTTTAGAAATTAAATATTTAAACCCAAAAAATGATATAAAAACTAAAATCTACAAGGGAAATTTTATAAATGGTACTTTGGAGGGAGAAGTTACTCTAACAAATACAAACCAAAATGCAACAGAGACAGTGCAACAAGGAAACTATAAAAATGGAAGATTTACTCCATCCCCGCCGAAAACAGATGAACTACCAGCAAGAGTAGGTATTTTTGATGAAGTAAACAATATTAATGATATTAATCAAGAAAACATAGATAAAGACATAGATGAACTAGAAAAGAATATAAAGTTATTACAACCACAGCAACAGCAACCACAACAACAAACACAGCCAGCAATACCACAAGGACCACTACCACAACCACTACCACAACAACAAAACAATAATATTTTTGATGAAATAAATAATATAAAGCCTTTAAAACCAATAGATGTTGAAATAGACAATCTACAGGCAGAATTGAACAATTTAAAATCACAACCACCACAACTAGCACCACAACTAGCACCACAACTAGCAGCACAACTAGCAGCACAGCAACCACCAAAACCAACAGACCTAGAAAAACAAACAATAAAAGAAAAAATAGCAGAAATATTGAATGAAAAGAATGAAGAAAATGCAAAAAAATTAATTAATGGGCATGATTTCACAAATTTGGAAAAAGATTTTCTGTTGTTAATTTATAGTGAAAAAGCAAACCTCAGTAAAAAAGCTGTAAACGATGCTATTGAAAAAGTGTTTAATGTGAAGCTTGACACAACACATTCAGAGTTGTCTTTTCTGAAAATGTTTATTCCTAATAATGATAAACAAATTTTAAATCATTTTAAAGAAAAAAACAAACAGAATGATTTTGATTCTCAATTGAGCAGTGCTCTTAAGATAGCCATGGATTCAAAAAATAATTATCAAGAATTTCACGACAACATTAGAACATTATTTTCAGACAAAAATCCTTTACATAGTGTTTATAATTGTTACAATGATAAGTTTAATAATACAGATGAATCTTACAAAAAACTATTTAAAAACGAATTAGAATTTTATACATTAAATGGTGTGGAAGAGAAGACAGATATCTCAAACTTTAGTGGTGCTGTTTTTCTTAAATATTTATTAGAAACAAATTTAAAGATAGATCTAAACCTTATAAAGCTTGATGATGAGGAAGAAACACTAACAGTTACAGAAGGCGTTTCAATTTTTACAATTTCTTATCAAAATATTAATAATGTTCATCTCTATAGTACTCCTAAGTCAGAATTTGCGACATTTTTAGATGGTGTTTTTAGTTTACAAAAAGACTCACAGCTACAACGACCACACCAAAAACAAAAACTAAAATCACAACTAAATAACAATACAAAAACCTTCTCTCATGAAATATACATCTCTGACAAAAAAGACGGTGAGACAAATAAGTACAACATAGCAAATGTAGATAAAGTTAGGACCAACACAGAGATAAAAAATGACATAAATACTGTTATTACAAAATTTACAAAAAAAGAACAAAAAACTCTGACGGCAATGATGACTGCAATAAATCAGCATGTAAAAGAATCATATCCAGAAATTGCAAATCAAAAAAATGCCTTCAGTGGTAAAACAGGATTAAAAGATAATGGACAAGATATTAAAAGACTTGGATTTAAGCAATTACTTAAAATGCCTGCTTTTGTAACAAAACTTGAAAATGCTTTGGGGAAAACAAGTGATCAATCTTTATCGGAAGATGAAATAGCGAGTATGAAAAAACTTTCAGCAAAATTTCAAGCAGAAGCTCGAGAACTTGGCTATGGAACACAAACTGGCAGGGTTTTTAAAGATAAGGACAGAAATGTAATTAAAGATCAAGGAATGAACTTGGCAAGAGCTAGCGTTTTGCTTTATTCAGATGAAAACACAATCTCAGTGGAGGCAAAACAAATCTCTAAAAACGATAGTAGTAATGCTAAATTACCTAGAATTAATCTACTAATCAACAACACTGGAAGAAGTATAAATCGGCTAAATAACGATAAAAAACTAGATCCTATTCCAGAAGATGAAAGTGATTCAGAAGGTAACTCTAAAAACAATAATAATTCGCCAAAAATTCACATTATAAACACAGAGATTATAAATAATTTTAAGCAAGACGATGTTGATAATGAGAGTAGTATAAGTATTCCATCAATAAGTGATCCAAGCTACGATCTCAATGATCTAAATCAAAATGAGATAAAAATAACTTAATATCAGCCGTTTCAACACAAAATGGCGGAAGAAGGTATATTGTGTTGCCAAGTGGTCTGATTAAAAAGCCCTGCTCTTTTGCCTTTTCTTTAAAATTTCTTGAAAAATCATTTCCGTAGGTGCTGTCTTGATTTTTAACATCAAACGCACAAATCAAACCTTTAATTCTAACTTTCTCAATTTTATTACTAAGAAGACTTGACACATTTTCTTTATAACAATCTTCAATCTGTTTTATTTTTAAAAAAACTTCATCATCAAACAAATCAATAGAAGCACACGCAGCACTGCACGCAATTGGATTTGCTGTGTAAGAATGACCATGCAAAAAAGCTTTATTTACATCATCTGAGTAAAACGCATCATAAATCTCTTCTTTAATAAAATTAACACCAAGTGGCAAAAATCCACCTGTAATTGACTTAGAAACACAAACAATATCAGGAATAAAGTTGTTTAAATGTTCATAAGCAAACATCTTTCCAGTTTTTCCAAAACCAGTCATCACCTCATCAAATATCACAATTATGTTGTTGTCTTTTAATATCTGACAAGCTTTTTGAAGAAAGCTCTCACTACAAAACTTCATCCCTCCTGCTCCTTGAATTAATGGCTCTAAAATTGCAAAAGCGATTTTGTTTTTGTTTTCATAAATAATTTCTTCAAGTTTTTTAATGGCCTCATTTTCTTTAAGCTCTTTTTGTTCATCATCAATCCATGTTGAAGGAAAATCGGCTACTAAAATCTTGTCAACTGGCATCAAGTCTTCAAATGGAGTAAAAAACTTAGAAGACATACCAACCGACATAGCACCTAAAGTATCTCCGTGGTAACAGCCATTAAATGTTAGAAATTTGTCTCTAACTTCTCCCTTATTTTTCCAATATTGCCATGCAATTTTTATACCAACTTCAACCGCCGTAGAACCGTTGTCAGAAAAAAAGAACTTAAAAAAATTCCCATTTGTGATGTGGTCAAGTTTTTGGACTAAATTGTTTAAAGGTTCATGCGTAAACTCACTTGCAATAACATGATCAAGGCTGTCTAGTTGTTGCTTTATCGCATTTTTAATGTATTCATTACAGTGTCCATGACAATTTACCCACCACGAAGAAATCAAGTCAACATAACGCTTGCCATTTTCATCCCAAATATACGCGTCTTTTGCGGTTTTGGCCGATTTTAACACTGTATTTAAGTTTTTTTCCTGTGTAAAAGGCATCCAAAATCCTTTTGTTTTCATTTTAAGATAGCTAAAATATTATCTCTAAGGTCAGACATGCTTTTTGGAGGGGTATTAAAATCAATCAAATTCATATCAAGCCCGTCATCTATTTTACCAATACAGTCAATGCCTGAATGCTGTTCTATTGTTTTTATATTATTTTGAATATTGCTTTTTTTATATCTATTCATAATAAATCCTAAAGTTTTTACGCCTTTATTTTTAAGAGCTTCAAGCGTCAAAAGCGTGTGATTTATTGTACCAAGTCTGTCTTCTGAAACAACGATTACTGGGATGTTAAAATGAGCAACAATGTCTATAATTTTTTGATTTTTATTTATTGGCACAAACAGTCCGCCTGCCCCCTCGACGATAAGTTTTTCTTTTTTTGGCAATTTTATGTCTTGAATTAAAATCTCTTTACTTTCAATTTCAGCCGCAACATTAGGAGAAATAGGTTCATTAAAAACATAGCTTTCTTGATGCGTTTTTACACCAAATTGGTGAACATAGCTTGAGTCAGAAATATCAGTTTTTACTCCCGTTTGAATTGGTTTAAAATAATCAAATTTTAACAACCTGCAGAGCATTAAAGATATAAAAGTTTTTCCTATATTGGTATCTGTTCCGGTTATAAAAATCATGAAAATCTAACTTAATTTATTATTTCAATAAACAAAACTTTATAATCCGCAATTACTTTTGAATTAAAAAATATATCGCCGTTAATTTTTCTTGAAGAATCTGAAGTTGCACCAATTTTATATAAAGATTTAGTAAAACTAAAGTAATTTATAAACTCTTGATTAAAGTTTACAAGCTCAAGATAGTACTTCACACCCAGTTTACATAAGACATTTTCAATTTCTTCTAAAGAGTAAAGCTTAATGCTATTAAAATTTATTAAATTAGAAAAAGTACCCTCAATTGGCAATGTTATAAAGGCTTTTTTACTAAGATTTGTAACTTTTTTTAACGCAAAATCTATATTTTGTATCCACTGAAAAGAAAAATTAGAAACAATTAAGTCAACTTCTTCAAACGACATATTTAAAAAATCACCATGCAGAATTTCACAATTTTTAGACAATTTATTACTTGCAAATTCCAACATATTTAAAGATAAATCATTAAGATAAATTTTACAATTCGAATTGTTATTCTGTATCAAACTTGCCAAATAAGCAGTGCCACATCCAATATCAAGAACTGAATTGATATTTTTTAAATCAAGTTTAGCCAGCATTCTTGAAATCAAAACATCGCATGCTTTTTTTTGAACTACGGCGTATTTATCATATGTTTCTACATGGGCGTTGAATTTCATAAATTACTCAAAATTATTTCACTCACTTCTTTAGATTTAAGCATTCCAAGGGCGTGTCCACAGTTTAATTCAAAAATACTATCTGGCTTGTTATACACAATTTTGTCATTTTTTGCATTTATAAATATAATTTTATCCTCAAGTTTGACAATTTTTTCAGAATAATCCATTGTCTTTAAAAGATTTAAATCACTTGCTAATAGATCAAAATCTACACTTTTAAAACCAAGCTTTGTTCCAGTGTTTTCAAGGAATTTTGTCAACACATCAATATTTTTTATACTTATTTTATCTAGCATTTTTTGAACAATACTTTTCTGTTTACAATTTATACAAAAAGTTTTAAATCCACAAATTGAAAAAATTTTATCAGCCTCAATGCCACTGTCTAAAAAATGCCACAAACCCATAGAATGAGTGATCACTATATCAACTTTTTTAGTTAAATTTTGACTTTTTTTCCCAAAATATCCTCTTTCAAAATCAATAAAATTAAAGCCTTTTAAGTGTTGTTTTAGTTTATTAAAAAATCTATTATCAAAAGCCCATCCATGAAAAAATGCTATTGTGAGCATTTTTTTAAGTTTAACTTTTTAAGCAAATCTTCGTCTTTTTCAGGTGAAGCATTCTGAGCTGTTAAAAGCTTTTCGCCATAAAAAATAGAATTTACTCCAGCATAAAAACACAATGCCTGAAAACCCTCTTCCGTATCTTCTCTTCCAGCTGCAAATCTGATATATGACTTTGGCATCATAATTCTTGCAACTGCAGTTATTCTTATAAAATCAAACATATCAACTTTCCACATTCTTGCCAAAGGAGTACCCGGAATTGCAATCAGCTTATTAATTGGAACACTCATTGGCATTGGATTCATATTGGCTAAAATTGAAAGCATTTCAAGTCTGTCTGCTGTCTTTTCCCCCATGCCAAGTATTCCTCCACAGCATACATTAATACCTGCGTCTTGAACTTTTTTTATCGTGTCAATTCTGTCTTTAAACTTTCTGGTTGTAATGATTCTTTTATAAAAATCTTCAGACGAATCTATGTTATGATTATAAAAATCAAGCCCTGCTTCTTTGAGCTTCTCTGCTTGTCCGTCTTTTAAAAGACCAAATGTAGCACAAGTTTCAAGCCCAAGTTTTTTGACCTCACTTATAACCTCAGCCATATATTCAACTTGATCATCTTTTGGCCCTCTCCATGCTGCACCCATGCAAAATCTACCAGCACCTATTTCTTTTGCTTTTTTTGCACACTCCAGTATTTCTGTTTTTGTCATTAAAGCTTCATCTTGCACACCAGTATTATAATGCTTAGACTGAGGACAGTAAGAACAATTTTCTGAACATCCACCTGTTTTTACGCTACATAATACTGAAATTTGAATTTCATCAGGCTTCCAATTTTTTTTATGAACATTGTGAGCTTTGTGAATTAAGTCAAAAAACGCCATATCATAAAGCTTTTGTGCTTTTTTCAAAGTCCACTTCATTTAAAAAATTTTAATTTAATTTAATAAAGCTTAAACTAATAGAAAATAAAAAATGCAAAGAATTTTAAGAAATACAGATAAAAATTTTATAGATTTAACTCATAATAGCTACTTAAATCTACACAAAAATAAAGAAATAACTGAGTCTGCAAAAAAATATATAGATAGATTTTCAACTTCTTTTACAACATCTCCTTTGGTTGGAAATTCGCAAATTTTTGAAGAAATTTTCAGTCTACTTTTTAACATATATCAAAAACAAGCGACGATTTTTCCTAGCGGTTTTCAAACTAACATATCAGTAGTTCCAGTTATAATAAATCAATTTAAAGAGCCAGTGGTAATTTTTGACAAATTAAACCACAATTCAATGTATCAGGGTTTAAAATTATCAAACAAACACACACTCAAGCGTTATCAAAATTGCAACTTAAACCAACTTGAAGACATATTAAAAAAACACCAAAATCAAAATAAACTAGTATTTACAGAGTCTGTGTTTAGCATGGATGGGACAATTTTAGATATGGAAAATTTCATTTTCTTAAAAAGAAAATACGGCTTTTTTACATATATTGACGAAGCTCATTCACTTGGATTATTCGGAGAAAACGGCTACGGATTAAATTATAAATACCGAGATGAAATTGAAGTTATAATGGCAACTTTTAGTAAAGCAATCGCATCTCAAGGTGGATTTTTATTAACAAATCAAGAGCTTCAAAAAAATATAATAAACAAGGCAACCGGACTTATTTATTCAACCGGACTAAGCCCTTCAAATATAGGAGTTGCCATAAAAGCATTTGAAATATTACCTAATCTGGATTTTGAACGAGAAAAAATATCAAAAATTGTCTCAGAATTAAATTCAAACACTCAAATTATCCCAATTATCTGCTCCAGCGAAGAAAATCTAACTAATGCTTACAATTTTTTGTTAGAAAAAAATATTCTAACCTCAATAATAAGACACCCTACTGTTCCAACTGACAAACAGAGACTTAGAGTTTGCATTAACAGTGAAGTAGATCAAGAAACAACAACGATAATAAAAGATGCTTTAAAAAATTTTAGTATATAATAGGAAAACGAGCATTTTTCCAGCCGTCAAATCCATCTCTTAATGTGTAGATTTTTTTATCTACACTGCATTTGCTTAAATATTTATAAGCTACATCGAAACTTTCGTCACTTACCTTAGAATAAAATAATATATTAGGCTGTGCATGATGTTTCATAATATTGCAATTTAATTGCTCAGCAGGAATATTTATAGAACCAGAAATGTGTCCTTCTTCATACTCAGCAGATGATCTTAAATCGATAAACAGAAAGCTATCATTGTCATAATTCTCAAAAGCCTCTTTGTTTGTCAAAAAAGCAAAACTTATATTACGAATAACTTTTTGGTTATAGACATCTTCATATCTTAAAGCGTCGACATCAAAGCCCATCATTTTAGCTTTTAGCAAAAATAATTTTAAAACTTTTGATTCTATTGTTTGTTTTTTTGACAAAATCCATAAACTTTTTAAATCTTTACCAGAAACCATAGCGTAATTATAATCATCGCTTACTTCAAGAACATTGTATCTCCCGTAAAATGGTCTAAAAAACGAAACTTTCAACTGTCCTTTGTATAAATCCACAGGATAAGCAACGCCTTTTGCTTCTTTAGAATTGCCGTTATCTAAAACACAAAAATTAACAACAGATATTTTTTTATCTACTTTGTCATACTGTGCAACAGTGTTGTTACAGCCTTTTTGAAATCTATTGTTGTCAAGTCTTGCAACTTCATACCAAGTTCCCATGTATTGATCTAAATCAAAATTTTTCACTGTTTTTATATTAGGGTGATTTATTCTTGATGTACAAGAAAAAAGCATCAAAGTTAAGGCTATTAAAGTTTTATTTATCATAGTTGTTTTTCTTTATTTAATTCTGCAAATGCAACAGCAAATCTTGCAACAGGAACTCTGTAAGGCGAGCATGAAACATAATTTATGTTAATTTTGCTAAATTTTTGTATTGAATTAAATTCTCCACCATGTTCACCACAAACACCAGATTTAATATCTAAGTCTGATATTGCAAGCTTCATAATGTCAATCACACTTTCATCTATCTCAACAAAAGGATCTTGTTTAACTATGTTAAGCTTTATATAATCAGGCATGAAATTA
>CAXNCX010000021.1:0-12293 GCA_964201065.1 Candidatus Deianiraeaceae bacterium
GTTCAATCTAAATAATGATGATTTTTCTTTGGAAAAATTTGAGTTCTACATAAAAGAATACTCTACTGGCAAGGAAATTGATTTAGGTGGCAAAAAAGTTGTTATATTTGAGCAACGTGAATATGAAATAGTTAAATCCACACCATCAACAGAGGGTTTAAAAGAAATTTGGGCAACTGGTAGCATATTGGACGGCAACTCGTCTGGAAGATTTTTTAGAGATTATTTATCAACAAGGATTAATACTGACAATCTTGGATGTTTATATAAAGTATATGGAATTGGCGATGATAGCTTTGATTATAGATACTTCACAGGGCCAAAAAGAACTGGGGCAACGAAAGGTAAATATTATCAAGGCGTACCCAATGATAGATTAAATTCATTAGAAAGTAAAGTATTTACACCGATAGAAAATTTTTACAATATGGCAGATAGTTTTGGTAACTGCCGTTTGGAAGGTGGAGTGCAATTAAATGGAGGTAAAAAACCCGAAGCCCTTCTTGAACGCATAATCCAAATCTCAACCAACCCGGGCGACATCGTCCTTGACTTCTTCGCAGGAAGTGGCACAACAGGGGCGGTGGCACACAAAATGGGGCGTCGCTGGATAATGATTGAACAAATGGAGTATATAGAAGAAAAAACAGCGACAAGAATGAAGAATGTTTTAAGCGGAGATCAAACAGGAGTTTCAAAAAACCACAACTGGAAAGGAGGAGGCAGTTTTGTTTATTTTGAACTCGCAAAATGGAACGAAACAGCAAAAGAAAAAATCCTTTCTTGCGATAGTTTAGAGAAGTTAAAAACTCTATTTAGCGAACTTTATGAGAAATACTTTTTGAATTACAATTTGAATGTAAAACTCTTTTTTGAAGGAAACAACTCGCAACCAATTATCGACAAGGACGAATTTAAAGCACTTGGGCTTGAAAAACAAAAAGAAATCTTTTGCAAGATGCTAGACTTAAATCAAATGTATGTCCTTGCAAGCGAGGTGGAAGATAAAATCTATGATCTTTCAAAAGAAGACATTGAGCTAACCAAAAGTTTTTATGGTATTTGATTATGTCAGAGATAAAGTTTAAAGATGTAATAAATCTTCCGAAAGAATTGAAGATACCTGCAAAAAAACAAGAAATTCCTGAATATATAACATCAAACTTAAAGCATAATTTATTTGAATGGCAGGAGGAAGCGTTGAAAAACTTTTTAGCATATTGCGAAAATAAAAGCGATATTGATAGCAATCCATACACCCACTTAATGTTTAACCTTGCAACGGGAGCAGGAAAGACTTTGCTTATGGCAAGTAGTATTTTGTATTACTATAAACAAGGATATAGAAATTTCCTCTTTTTTGTAAATCAAAACAACATAGTTGATAAAACAGAACAAAATTTAGCAAATAAATATCACCAAAAGTATTTATTTACACAGGATATTGTAATTGACGGAAAGCAAGTTGAAATAAGAAAAGTTGATAATTTTAGCGATGGACAAGATGGTATAATTGAAATAAAATTTACTACAATAAACAAGTTTTATAACGATATTCATTTAGAAAAAGAAAACATCAACACTCTTGAAGATTTGCGTAAGAAAAACATCGTAATGCTTGCCGATGAAGCACATCATTTTAATGCAAATACGAAAAATTATAAAGAAGAATTATTTGAAAAAGTACTTGAATTGAAAGACAACGCAGGAGCTGAAAAAATAGAAAAACTTGGCTGGGAGCATACTGTAATTGATTTAGTGTTAAAGAAAAATAACACAAAAAATGAAAACAAAAATGTATTACTTGAATTTACCGCAACAATTCCAAATAATCAAAATGTTGTTGAGAAATACAAGGATAAAACAATTTTTTGCTTTGACTTAAAAGACTTTTTATCAAAAGGCTATACAAAACAAATTAACCTCTTATCTTCACAATCTGATAAAAAAAACAGAATATTGATTGCACTACTTTTTAATTGGTATAGACATAAAATTGCAATCAAAAACGATATTCAAAACTTCAAAAGTGTTATTTTATTTAGAAGTAAACTAATTGAAGAAAGTAGCAATGATTTTGAGTTTTTCAAAAGTTTAATTGATAATCTAAAAAAAGAAGATATTGAAAATTTAAAACAAGAAGCAAATATCAGTAAAGGTAATAATAATGCAATTCATGAACAAGCAGATGATAGATTTAATCAAATTTGGCAATATATATCAAAAGAAAATATTGAATTACAAGAAATAGTCAATTTTATTCAAAGCAATTTTACAGAAAGAAATTTGATAATTACAAACTCAAAAAGCGGAACAAAAACAAAGGAAAAAACAACAGAAGATCAAGAAGCTTTATTAAATAACTTAGAGCAAAAAGATAATCCTGTTCGTGCAATTTTTACAGTTGATAGATTAACAGAGGGCTGGGATGTGTTGAACTTATTTGATATTGTAAGGCTTTATCAAGGGCAAAATGCAGGAGGTAGTGATAAAAAAACACCACAAACAACAATTAAAGAAAAGCAGCTAATCGGTCGTGGAGTTAGATATTTTCCATTTCAATACCAAGATAAACAGGCAAATAAACGCAAATTTGATAATGATTTAAGCAATGAATTAAGAGTATTGGAAGAGCTTTTTTATCATACTTATGATGAAGAATCTCGCTACATTTCACATTTAACAAAAGAACTGAAAGAAGATGGCTATATAGACGATAATAAAGAGGTTGTTGAATTCGATTTAAAAGAAGAATTCAAGAAGAGTAATTTTTACAAGACTGTGAAAATTTTAAAGAATGAAAAAATTGAAAATCCTGACAAAAAGAAAAACACAATTCAAAGTATTAAAGCAGAAAATTTTTATTACAATTTAACAAAAGGAGACTTAAAACAAACATCAATAAACGGTAAAGATGAAAATGTTATTTCTTCAAACGAGGGTATATCAAAGAAAGTAAAATTCAAAGAATTAATTAATAGACATATTTTAAGAAAGGCAATATTTAAGACAAAAAATGTAGATTTTAACAGATTATTAAATGAATTTGAAATTAAAGGTGTTGAAGACTTATTAAACGATGAATTTATTGGAGATTTTCAAATCAATTTAAAACTTGATAAAAAAATTGACGAAGTAAGTGGTAAAGAAAAATTAGATATCGCAACTGGATTTGTAGATTGGTTTGATAAAAAAACAAAAGAATATTCACATCCCTATCGTGGCACAGAAGAATTTAAACCATTTCATTTTGATAAAATTTTTACAGAACCAAAGAGAAAAAGGATCGATAAAAAAGATATCAAAGAAGCAATAAATGAAACTTGGTATGTAATGAATAAATCTATCTTAAATCAAGATGAAAAGGCTTGCTTACAAGATATTCAAGAAAACTTAATTAAGAAACCTAAAGATGAAAAAGAGATTTATTTATTAAGAAATGAAGAGGTTTATAAAATGTATAATTTTGCAGACGGTCAAGGCTTTCAACCTGATTTTATAATTTTTATAAAAAAAGACAATGATTTATATTGTCAGATTCTAGTTGAGGTAAAAGGTAATCAGTTTAAAGACAAAGACAACGGTTTTGATAATTCAAAAGAAGGATGGAAGCAAGATTTATTGATGGAATTGGAAAATCTTAATGATAGAAAGTTTTTTCATTTTGAAAGAAAAAAATATAAATTAATTGGATTGCCGTTTTATGATAAAGATGATAAAGAGAAAAAATTTTTAAATGGAATAGAAAAAGTAAAGATGTCAAAAGAAAAAGAAGTAATAAAAACTCAAGAAAATATTGTATTAGGTTTAGACAATAAAAAGTAAAAGAGGTATTTTTTGAAATTTTGGAACATGCAAAAGGCAGAAGTAAAATTACAATCAAACAATTTGCATATTAGGTTTTTATTTTTTTTATTTAGAGTAACTATTTAAAGTAATTGTTATTTATGAAGTTTGAAAAAATTCAATACAAAGGCTTAAAACCAAAACAACAAGAAATTTATAATTTTCAGAAACTTTCTGGAATATTGGCTGATTATGGCTTTAATTGTATAAAGCTGGCAGATGATTGGAATGGTGCTGATTTTTTAGCATACCATTGCAACGGACAAGATAGTATAAAAGTACAATTAAAGGGCAGAATTTCTATTTTTAAGAAATATATAGGAAAAGATATTTATATCGCATTTCCATATAATGGAGTGAGTTTACCTCATGGAGCGGGTAGTGGGAATCGAACCCACATAGCTAGCTTGGAAGGCTAGAACTTTACCACTAAGCTATACCCGCATGAAAAAAGATTAGACAAGAATGTCTGTTTAATTCAAATATTAGAATTTTAAAAAGCAATTTTTTTTAATTTTGTGAAAAGAGTCGTGTCTTAGACATTTACAGAATTTGGCTTTGAGACATTTTTTACATTCTTTGGATCGAGTTTTTCTGTCCCTTCAGATTTTAAAAGATTTAAGACTTTTTTTAGCTGTATAGCGTACATTTCATTGACAATTTCATCACTCGCACGCTTAAAAGAATCCGTTTCTTGCCATTTTGGAGAGATAATTTTCAATTTATCGGATTTTTTTAAAACACTTTTTTCAAGTTCTTTTTCAATAAAAACCCTAACTATGTACTTAGAGATAAATTCCATGTTTTTTATAAAATTCTCTGGGGTTTCACTAGAAAGTATTTTTAGCATCATTGAAAATTCAAGCCTATCTGACATAAAGTAAAAATTATAGCTTGTTATAATAAAAAATACAGAACAAGTCAATTTTATTTATATAGTTTTTCAATAACTTTGTCTAAGCCAATTGAATTTGATCCTTTTACCAGCACTACATCTTTATTTTGTAAAATGTTTTTTAAATCGTTCAACAGCTCGTTTCTAGTTGCGTAATGCTTTTTTTCAATTTCATTTTTCAAGTTGTCATGAGTAATTTTTGAAAATTCACCAACTGTAAACACAGCTTTTATATTTCCAAGAGTGTTAACATGTTCTGCAACCTCAAGATGATATTGACTTGAAAACTCGCCCAATTCAAGCATGTCTCCAAAAATCAAAACTCTTCTGTCACATTCTTCAGGTTTTATATAAACAACCGAGAGCGTTTCAATTGACATTTTCACAGACTCAGGGCTTGCATTATAGGTGTCATTAATTACAATAACTTTTTTTCCATCTTGAGTTCTAACATACTCAACATCCCCTCTTCCCTTAACCATTGTAGAGGTTTTTATTTCATTTTCAAGAACACCTTTGTCAAGTTTAAACAACTTGGCAATTGCAACCATAAAGGTTATATTGAATGCCTGATGTCTTGCTAAGGCGTTAATTACATAAGAATTTACATCCACTTTGTCGCCAAATTTCACAACAACATCAAAACTTGTTTTATAAAGCTCGCTTACTGTGTTTTGTATGTATATATTAGAATCACTATTCCCTACTGTTATTATCTTTTTTATTCCGTTTTTCTTTGCTTTTTCAAGAAGTATAGAATAATAAGAATTAGCTTTGTTAAGGATCACAATTCCGTCTTCATGTAAATGGTTAAATATCTCTGATTTTGCTTCAGCAATTTGCTCAATTTTTGCAAAATCTCCAGTACCTAAATGCACAGGAGTAATATTTGTAACAATTGCAATATGAGGTCTTGCAATTGAACTTAAAAAGTCAATCTCCCCAACGTGATTCATTCCCATTTCAAGAACTACGACATCTGAATTTTTATAAGAATTTGAAAGATTAATACACATTCCGATGTGGTTATTGTATCCTTGAACACATAAACCCATGTTAAAAAATTTTGACAAAAGTTTGTGTATCCACTGTGTTACGGTAGTTTTGCCTATTGTACCAGTTATTGCAATAACTTTAACATTTTTGCCATCCATTCTTGCCCTGTTGTATCTAGCAATATCAAAAAGAGCATCAAGGGTGCTATTAACAAAAACAATTCCTGTTCCTTTGTCAAAAGCAAGCTGTTCGGTTTCTGGGTCAATCCGTTCAACAACTACTACCGATGCACCTTTTTTAATAGCTATTGATGTAAAATCATGACCGTCCATTTTTTCACCTTTTAGAGCTATAAATAAAGCGTCTGGATTTATACTGCGAGTATCAGTAGAAATTTGAGAAACATGTGCGTTGTCAGGCAAATTTAAAATTTTTTGCTCAAAGAAAATCTTTTTAATTTCAGAACCTACATACAAAGAATTGAGCATAAACTTGAATATTATTTAAAAACATTAATAGGTAAACTAATGTTCGTAAAATATTTTTTATATGCAAGATATTCAAGTGAAAATTTTAACCGAAACACCTTCAAAAGAAACTTTATCAGAATTTATTGAACTCTTAAATAAAGGTGAAATACGCATAGTTACAAAGCAAGAAGATAAATATATCGTTAATGAATGGGTTAAAACTGGAATATTAAAATATCTAAAACACTCTGACTTTAAATTTATTCAAAGTGAAATATCGAATTTTTACGACAAAACATACACAAGATTTTTAAATACCCCTGATTCTTATTTCAAAGAAAATAGCATAAGAGTTTTACCTCAAGGCTATATTAGAAACGGAGTACATATTGCAAAAAATTGCATAATAATGCCAAGCATAATTAATATTGGTGCCTATATTGACAGCGGAACAATGATAGACATGGGTGCGGCAATTGGAAGCTGTGCACAAATTGGTAAAAACTGCCATATTTCTGCAAATTCAACAATCGGAGGAGTTCTTGAGCCTGTAAATGCATCACCTTGTATTATAGAAGATAATGTTTTTATTGGTGCAAATTCATGCGTAGTTGAAGGTGCAGTGGTAAGAGAAGGTGCTGTAATTTCAAATGGAGTTCATATCTCAAAAAGCACTAAAATTGTAAATCGAGAAACAAAAGAAATTACCTTCGGAGAAATTCCAAAAAATGCGGTCGTAATACCTGGTAGCTATTCAACAACTGAAAATCTTAGTATTTCGTGCGCGGTAATAGCGAAATATAAAGATGAAAAAACAAGCGAGAAAGTTTCAATAAACGAGTTTCTTAGAACTTTATAGTATTGTAAAATGATATTTCGTCCAAAAGACACAATAATGAATATATCATTTTTAATCATAGCATTTGTTTTAATCAAAAATATGATTAAAAACCCAGTAAAAGAAGTCATAACTCCCTCTGAGATCAACAAAGTTTATACAATAGACACTATAGGAACACATCAACCAAAAGATATAAAAAATATAAAACTGAATGAATTTAAGGAAAATCAAGATTTTTTAAATTTACTAGATCATATTCAAAATTCTAAAACTGAAGACAGACATCATATAATATGCGATTCTCTTGTTGATATAGAGCTTCATATTACAGACGACTTTGGTAAAATTATCTACGGAGATAGAAATCTTAATATAGATATAAATTCTGATAATCTAAAATTTCCATATTTGACGGATATTTTAGTAAAATTTGGAACTGGAGATTATTTGGAAGTTTTAGTCAACAGAACTGAAAAATTTAAACAATTTTATAAATATAATAACTACATTGTGTATAAGATAAAAATAAAAAAGATTTATAGCGATCTTATTATAAACTATCCTTTGGATTTAAAACTAGATAAAAAATTAAATGAATATCCGTCTTGTAAATCAACTGTAATCCTTGAAAATGTAAAAACTAAGGTAAGTCAGGGCTACAGACTACAAAATAACAAAACAATGAATAAATTGCTACTAAGTAAAATATTTGAGGAAAAAACATTTATTCCAAACTCGAATGATAAGTATAAATTAATTAAAATACAATGAAAACTATAGAGTTGTATATATCAAAACTTCTTATTACAACAATTGTTAAAATTTTTACTTTTTTTGCTTTCATACTCTCATTATTTACGCTTATATCAAACGGCATGAGCAGTAGTGATAGCAAAGTTGTGCTGTATAAAATGCTAGAAATACCAATCGACTTATGCAACCTCTCTGAAGTGTTTTTGTCAATCGGAGTTTCTTTTTTTATAACAAATTTATCTCAAACAAATCAACTAATACCAACTTTGTCAATAAAATATCATATGTCAAAATTACTAAATCTTGTAATATTAAATATTGCAGCTTTTGGACTTATATTTTTAGTGGCAATCCAACCAATTGCAGTGAGTCTTAACAATAAATCAAGAGACTTTAATGTAAAAACCAAAAGACCAAGAGATGTTGCGGTAAATGTTGTGTGTAAAAAAGATTTAAATATTACCGTTAACCTAGTCGTAATAAATAAAACTAATGTAGAAAAGGATGATTTTATAATGTTAAAACATGCATCAGTAAAAATATTTAAAAATAAACAAATCGCACTCAGTCAAGAATGTGAAAATACAAAACTTGATACCAAAATATGTGACACGATAAACATCGAAGAATTGTGCGGTATGAGGTTAAGAGATTTAAAAAATCTAATATCAGAAAATTTAGACGAGTTTAATGATAAAAAATACAACATATATAACACTAATTTTGACAATTTAAGACAATTTATTAATCAGTTTTCTTTAATATTAAGGTTTTTAAGTATTGGGATGTTTGGGTTTGTTATGAATTTGAATTTTTCTAGAAAAGCAGGTCTTGACGGTATTAAGTTTTTATACACTATAATATTTTCCGTAACTTACAATTTTTTATCAGAAATGCTTTATAACTATACAGACACAAGCATTGCAAGTGTGATATTTAAATTTTTTATTCCTCAAATTTTAATTACATTAAACATAGTTACTTTTACCAAAAAAAGAATTCACTAGCGTTTGTTAAATGTTTTTATTTAAAAAGTCCCTAGCAATTTTTATACATTCAATTCCAATTGTATGTTCCATTCCATTAATTAAATGCAGTTGAGACTTAATTCCGTGTTTATGAAAAATTGCATCCGTTTCAACAGAGTAATGATAAGGTATAACACCGTCATTTTTTCCATGTATCAGACATATATTGTTTGAAAATTCCTTTGATTCTTGAATGATTTGTTCAGCAAAAGGCAAGCCACCGGATAAACTTAATACAGAGTTTATTTTTTGATTCAAAATAAAATTTAAGTACAAAGAAATACAAGCACCCTGTGAAAAACCACCTAACACAAGATCTTTATAGTCTAAATCAAAGCGTTTGAGTTGCTCTTCTATGTAATTAATCAATTTGCCTTTTTGAATTATCATGTTTTTGTAAATATCTTCAGGCGTTAAATCGTCAATATCAAACCATTTATAACCACCTTCAATTCCAAAAACAGGCTCAAACCCATTTGGTGCCAAAAGTGCTGTATTTTCTAAGTCATGTTTAACTTCATAAGCAAACGGCATAATATCAACGCCATTTGCACCATAACCATGAAAAAGAATCAAAAGATGTTTGTATTTGATGTTTTTTATAAAAACTTCACTTCCACCTTCAAAACTCATAAACTTGCAAATCTAAATATTATTAAAGAAAACACACAAAAAATGAAACTTATCATCCAAAATCTAATAACAACCTGAACTTCACTCCAGCCTAGCTTTTCAAAGTGATGATGAACAGGAGCCATTCTAAAAAATCTTTTTCCAGTCAGTTTATAATAAGTATATTGAATGATAACGGACGCACACTCAAGTACAAACAAAAATCCTATTAAAAT
The DNA here is from genome assembly GCA_964201065.1 of Candidatus Deianiraeaceae bacterium. Lineage (GTDB taxonomy): Bacteria > Pseudomonadota > Alphaproteobacteria > Rickettsiales > Deianiraeaceae > CAXNCX01. The sequence goes on from CAXNCX010000021.1 coordinate 9,678, forward strand.
CAACAACAACTCCTCTCTGATTAAGATACAGACAACTGCAAGCAAAGCTCCAAGAGAAAGGCTTCCAGTGTCTCCAGAGAAAATCTTTGCAGGATTGGCGTTAAACCATAAAAATGCAGAACAACTACCAATTGCAATAGCAAGAAAAACCAACAACTCTTTTACCTCAAAAATGCCAAGTAAGTCTTGCTTTAAATACGCTATAATTCCCGCTGTGCCAAGTCCAAAAACTAAAGGCACGATCATTAAGCCATCCAATCCGTCTGTAATATTTACTGCATTTGTAGTTGATTGAATGATTAACATTCTAAATAAAAACATAACAAATCCAAGATTTATTTTCCAACCAACCACAGGAAAATCAAGCCTGTTAATCATGTCTGAAGGAAATAGATTGAATATATAAATAGGTAAAAGACATATCACTGAAGCAAGTGTTTGTAGGATAAATTTTTGCTTTGCAGAGATGCCAATATTATGCTTTTTAAATATTTTTTTTAAATCGTCAAACAGACCTATAATCATAAATAAAAAAAGCGCGATAAGGCATATCAAAACTGTCTTGGAACGGGTTTTGTTAAGAAATAAAGATGTTAAAATCGTACAGCCGACTATAATAACACCTCCCATTGTTGGAGTGTTGTTTTTATTTTTATGAAATTCAAGATAACCACTTATAGGTTGTGTAAAATTTTTTCTTTGCATGAACTTAATAAATGCGTTCAACACAGAAAATGAAAAAACGAAGGAAAAGCAAAAGCCTAAAAGAGATCTTAAAAACAAAGAATTATAAAATTCTACTGTTAGATTTAAAATATAGACAAAAATATTCATTTAAGCTACAGCTTCCTCTACCCATTCTTTTAAATCTTCACCGTTTTTAGAACCAGTGTGAGTTTTTATAACCTGACTATTTCTGCAAAGCATAATTGTAGGTATAGAGCTTATGCCGTACTGATTTGCTAAATCGCCTTCATTATCTATGTTGACTTTTATGATTTTTGAAACTGGGAGTTCGCTTTTTTCTTCTTCAAGTATTCTGCCAAGAGCCCTACAAGGTCCACACCATTCAGCAAAAAAATCTACTAAAACTAATTTATCAGATTTAATTTCTTTAAAAAATTCTTCTTGGTTTACTACGACAATTTCTGGCATATATAAATAATAAAATAACCTAAATAAGACTACATATGTATTTTTTATTTTCAAGTTTATTAGTCGTAAACTTAAAAAAATATATTACACAAATTTGCTTTAAATATCCAAATCCAATACTACCGGTATATGATCTGAAGTTTTTTCTCTGCCTCTGATTTCATCTAACAGAAAAACATCCCTACATTTATCAACTAAATTCTCTGAAACATAGTGATAATCAATTCTCCAGCCTTCTTTTTTTAAAAATCTCTGATGTCTGTAATCATACCAAGAATAGCCTTCATCAGATGGATAAATATGTCTAAATATATCAGTCGCTTGGGATTCTAAATTTGCAATTTTTTCATGCTCTAAAGGATGACATCCCACGCCTCCAAAAGCACTTTTATAGCTAAAAATATCAAGCTGAGTTTTTGCAACATTATAATCACCCGATATAATAAATTTTTCATCAAGCTTTTTCATTTGCTCAATATGAGCATTTAAACAATCTAAAAATTTTAATTTAAATAAAAATCTTTCAGATGACATCAAATCTGGTCGCTTTATTATATCAGGACTATCTCCATTAGGAACATAAACACTCGCTACCTTCAAAATTTCTCCATTTACATTAATCAAGCCTTCAATATATCTTGTGTTGTTGTATGGTAATAGATTTTCAGTGTTAGGCAGGTGTTTGTGTGTAATTTCAATTGGCATTCTTGAAACTATTGCAACGCCATTTGTGGATTTTTGACCTGTAAATACAACATTTAAAGCATTTTCTTCAAAAAAATTCACAGGAAAATGCTCATCACTACATTTTGTTTCTTGTAACATCAAAACATCAACAGAGTGTACTCTAAACAATTCCAAAAGAAGATCAAGTCTAGTTCTGACAGAGTTAATGTTCCATGTGCATATTTTCATAAAAACTACGAACTTGAATTGTTATAAACCATCGTGCCACTGCCTTGCTTAGTGAACACCTCTATAATAAGTGAATACTCTTTTGTTAAATTTATCAAATGTGCAGACTTTACATCATTTATGACAGCTTCCGCTGCATAAGTTAAGTTTTCATTGTTAAATTTTAATGTATCTCTTGATCCAATTGCCGTAATTAAGTTGCCGTCTGCATCATGAATACCATCTTCATGCAAACCAATTATCAGTTTTTCAGCGGTTAATTTATGAGATATTACAGACGCCAACTCAACAGAATTAACAAAATATTTTTTATTTCCACTACTGTTTGAAGCACTAGGTAAAATAACCGGCATTATATCAGTTTGAAGAATGTCATTTATTACATCCGTGTTAAAAAAATCGATTTTAGCGTATTTAGAATCAAGCTTCATTTCGTGTACCCCTGTTTCTTCATTCAATAAAAGTTTCGTCTTAATTGAACCCACAACAGACATAGACTCATTTCCTGAAATTGCTAAGCTAGAACAACCTGAAACATTAAGTGCT
>CAXNCX010000022.1:0-11421 GCA_964201065.1 Candidatus Deianiraeaceae bacterium
ACGACAGCCAAATTGACGACGATTCGATATTTAAATTTACGGAAATTATTCGAGATGTATGTGAAAAAGAAAGCATTCAACTTTCTTTTTTTGAAGCTTTTACGGTTATGTCAATTTTATGGTTTTCAACTCAAGATCATGATTTTTGCGTCCTAGAAGTTGGGGCAGGTGGTTTGTGTGATGCAACTAATGTATTTTTTGACAATCAGGTAGTCTGTGTTTTTACTCCAATTGATGTTGATCATGTTGATATATTGGGTAGTTCTTTAAAATCTGTAATTGCACATAAAGTAGGTTTGATACAAAAAAGTTGCAAGTATGTTGTTTCGTCAAAGCAGGATGATGTTTTTTTTGAAATTTTAGAAAGAAACTTAGCTCGTCTTGAGCTTCAAAAGTGTAAAATTTTAATAGAAGGTCGAGACTTTGAGTATAAAAATATTTCAAAAGATAGATTTACAGTGAACGCTTTAAAGTTTTGTGATTTAAAAAAGCCAAATTTAATAGGCAATTATCAGCTTCAAAATGCGACTTTAGCAGTTTCTGTTTGTGAGAATTTACTTGAAAAACTCGATGATGAAAAAATATCTATAGGTCTTCAAGTTGAACATTTTTGTAGAATGGAAGAGGTTAAGAGCGAAGGTAGTCCAAATTTAAAAATTTTCATAGATGGAGCACATAATCCGCATGGAACAAAAATTTTAACAAAAACGCTAAATGAAGAGTTTAAGGAATACGACGTGTATGTTGTTGTTGCAAGAAGTTTTCATGAGGGAAACGAAAACAATATAGCATTTTTTAAGAATTTTTTAGAGTTAAAAAAGTTAAAAACAGTTTATGTAAGTAGGGCGATTGAGGTAATTCCAGAGAGTATTGAAAAATTATATTTTGCATCTAGTTTTTGTAATTTAAAAACAATTAAAACCTTTGAAATAAAAGAAGCATTAGCTTTACTTTTAAAGCAAAACTTTAAAAGTAAAACATTAATAGTTATATGTGGAAGTCTTTATTGTAGACGGGATTTGCTAAAAATAAATCTAGTAAAGGCTTGACAAAATAAGAAAAAACTCAAAAATCTTCTTGTTTTAATTATTAATTAAAAATAAATGAAAATTTCATGTGTTTTGCCAGTTTATAATGGAGAAAAAAGAGTTTCACAAGCAATAGATTCTGTATTAAATCAAAGCTTCAAAGATTTTGAACTAATTATAGTTAATGATTGTTCAACAGATAAAACAAAAGATATAATTGAGGTATATGCAAAAAAAGATAATAGAATTAAAATTATACATAACCAGCAAAACTTAAAATTACCCGCCGCTTTAAATAAAGGTTTCAAGACCGCACAGGGGAAATATCATACATGGACAAGTGACGACAATTTTATAAAAAAAGATGGCTTTAAGTTAATACTTGAAAAGCTAGAACAAAATCCAAACAACGACATTGTATATGGAAAAAGTGAAATTTATGTCAATGGAAAATTTAAACACATCACAAGCATTAAAAATCAAACAACGCTTATAAATAAATATATTGTTGGTGCATATTTCATGTATAAAGCTGAAGTTTTTGAAAAGCTTAATGGGTACGATACAACTCTTTTTTGCGCAGAAGATTACGACTTTTTCTTACGAGCAGATGCGATGGGCTTTAAAATTAAAGGCTTCAACATACTTGGGTACGAATACAATATAAGAGAAGGATCCTTGACTACAACGCAAAGGCAAAAAGTTTTTGAGTCTACAAAAACTGCACTTTTTCGATATGTTAAGCTCAAAGGAGAAACCAAAAAGAGACTTGGTGTAGTTTACTCTAAGATATTCACTTTTAAGGGTGTTGAATTTGACAGGGTTAGTTTTTTTAAAGAAGGTTTGTCTAGAGTTGGTTTTTTCTATTTAATATACGGTGCATGGTTTTGTGGATTTGGGAAATTTACGAGGTTTTTTAAATATTATTTTAAATTTATTTTATGCAAAAAATAGCTTTTGTATTTGGGACAAGACCTGAATACATAAAAATTGCACCTGTTGTTAGTGCATTTAGAAAAGATGGGAATCTTGATGTAAAGCTTATATTTACAAATCAACATAAAACAATGGTTGATGACTTTTTTCCAATTTTTAAAGAATATCCAGATATAAAATTAGAAATAGAGCATGACGGAAATCTTTCAAACTTAACAGGGAATATTATAAAAGAGCTTGATGTGATTTTTAAAAAAGAAAATTTTGATATAGTTTTTGTTCACGGAGATACAACTTCAACATTTTGCGGAGGCTTGGCCGCCTTTTACAACAAAATTAAAATCGCACATATTGAAGCGGGCTTAAGAAGTTTTGATATGCAGTCTCCATTTCCAGAAGAAATGAACAGAAAATACATCGGGTTGATTGCCGATTATCATTTTTGTGCTACAGAAATTTCAAAACAAAACATAGAAAAAGAAGACTTAAAAGGTGATATTTTTGTAACTGGAAATACTTCAATTGATGCTATAAAATGGGTTGTTGATTTAAATTTAAAACCTTCAGATGTTGTAAGTAAGGCTTTTGAAGACAGGAATTTAAAATATGCCTTGTTAACTTCACATAGAAGAGAAAACTTAGACAAACTTGATGAGATTTTTACCGGAATGAAAGAAATTTTAAATTTACATAAAAATCTTAAAATTATCCTACCAATGCACTTAAATCCTCTGGCTAGGTCAAAAGCCTTAGAGTATTTTAAAGATGAAAACCAAGTTTTTTTGACAGAACCGTTAGATTATGTTGATATTGCTTTCGCGATGTCGATGTCTAGCTTCATAATCACAGATTCAGGTGGCTTACAGGAAGAGGGTACTTATTTTAAAATTCCAATATTAGTCCTCAGAAATTCCACGGAAAGACCAGAGGGTTTAAGTCTTGGATTTTCAAGACTTACTCCAAATAGTCAAGATTTAAAAAATGCGGTAAATGATATTTTTAACGAAAAGTTTAAAATATCTTCTTCAGTTATGCCTTATGGTGATGGAAATGCTTCTCAAAAAATTTTAAATATTGTAAAAAACTTAAAGTAACACTTTTAAAAAAAGTCTTTAACATCTCAAAATTAAAGAGGAAGATGTCTGAAGATTTTGTATTTTAAAATAAATCTTGATTTTTTATTTTTCATTAATTAGCCTTCACTAATCGGAGTGTAGCGCAGTCTGGTAGCGCACTTGTTTTGGGAACAAGGGGTCCGGGGTTCAAATCCCTGCATTCCGACCACTATTTACTATCTTTGTTTTTTTGAAACTTTGTTTTTTAGTGTGTTGTTTGGTGTTTTTTCATCTAATGTACTTTTTTTCTTTGTCTTTTGTAGTGCTTTTTCATCTGATACTTTCGTTTCTACTGTATTAATTGCTAATTCTGTATTTAATTTTTTCTTTTTAACAATTTTTTCCTTCGTCTCTTCCTCTAAATCTTCTTTAAAATTTGTTTTAGGCTTCTTAAAAAATGAATCTCTTTTTTCTTCAACTCTTGTTTTGTATTTGTCGTTTAAATGTTCTTTGTGATTTAAAAGCTCCTTATTTTTTGTAAAAAATAAACACACCTCTCTAGTTGATTCTTTGCTAGTTTTTTTCGAACAATACACCTTAGCCTCACTTTCTTCCATCATTTTTTCTAAATCAAGAGGCGGGTTATATGAAGTGCCGTTATAACAATGAGAGCCAATGATAATCGCAGCAATTCCTTTTTCTTTTTTTAAACAATTGTGTATTATTTCAGAAAATGGCTTTAAAAAATTGTCTTTCCAAGCCTCATAAATTTTTCCTTGAACTGAGCCGTTATACTCTTCTTTATTGAAGTACGGTGGACACGATACTATAATATCAAATTTATCAGAGTTGTTTTCAATAAATTTATTCTTAAAATTTTCATCAATTGTTGCATGCATACATTCCAAGACATTGTTTTCTAATTCTAGTTCTTTTGTAGCTTGTTTATATCCATTAAATAAGCTGGGATTTGAATCTATACAAACTATTGCACTGTCTTTGTCATATAGTTTGTCAAAATTTTTAAAAATTTCAAGCGCAGCAATTGGCAAGGCACCATATCCAGAACATAAAATAAGTACTTTTAAAGATTTATCTTTCGAATGTTTTTGATGTGTTAAGGCTTTTTTAAAAACATTTAGTGCTGTAGCGGTGCTCAATGCACCAGAAAAAGTCAATGCTTGTTTTAAAATAGCTCGAATGTCAAATTGTTGTTCTTTTTCAGAATTACCAAGAGTGTCAGATATTTTTTCATATATATTGTATAACAAATTTAAATTAGCGTTTTTAAAATCAATGTAAGATTTTTTATTGTCATATCTTGTTTTTTGAATTTCATCATTGTTGTAAAAAACAGGTGCATCATTAGGCAATTGTTGTTGTACAAATCCTTCTTCTTCAGAAGAATTGTAAACAGACTGGCTAAAATCTTTATTGATGATTGTATTGATTTTCGACGTTTTTTCATTCATTTTCTTTTTGTGTCTGTTAGTGTCGAATTTTTTCAGTGTTTTTTTAAGTGTTTGAGAAGAATCAAATATATTTAATGCAATCATAGATAGTGCAGCTTTTTTATAGTTTAAATTATTAAAATCTTTTGATTTTAAGTTAAGAATTTTACTCGAATCATGTTTTGCAGCTGTAGCATGCATGAGTTTTTGTTTCTTGAGATCTTCAAAAAGAGAATGTACATCAGTTTTTATGTTTTCTTGGATCAGATTTTCATTTTCAGATATTGGTAAATTTTTTATATCTAACATAGCCTTTTTTATTATTTCGTTTTGATTATTTGAGAATTCTGTATTTGTTTTTGTGTGTGCTAGCTTTTTTAATTCATTAAGTAAATTTATTAAAATTGAATTTTCACCTTTATCTAAAGCTAAGCTGTATGAATTAGAGCCTAAAAGCCTATACATTACCTCATTTTTTTCTATATATTCTGTTAAAGGTTTGTATGAACTGCCAAGCTTTATCATGTTTAAAATTGGACATGACAGTCTTACTATTGCATTGGCATAATTATTAAAATATTTGTTAACAATTTTAGAAAATTCTTCTGTATTCAGTTCGTCTGTTGATAACATACATTCATCTAGATATTTTAAAAAAGACGGGTCTATTTCTTCATATACTGATCGTGAATTGTTGCTGACTAAATTTTTGTTGTCACATGCTTTTCTAGTTAAGTTTCTTAATTTTAAAGTTAACAATTCTTTCTTAAGTCTATCATTTAAATCATAGAGTCTTTTGGCTGTAATAGTGTCTAGAATAGGATATGATTCTGTCTTATTAGAAAGTATATTCTTCTCTTGTTCTTTGAAGTCGGTGAATTCAAAGCCTAGATCTTCGTCACAGGCTTTACGGTATTCTTTTAATAATTCAAGTCTTTCATTTTCAAGTCTTTCATTGCCAGTTTTTTCTTTTTCTTGAACCGTGTTCTTTTTTTTTGTTTTTACACCTTGAATCTCTTGGATCATATTTTAATATTTAAGTTATTCATAATTATAACAAGGTAAATATAGAAGTAAATTTTCTAGTTTTTTTATTTTCTACTTTTTGAGACAAGACTTGTAAAATAAGACTGTTGAGGAGGTATACACGAAAAACTTAGCTAAACGAAGTAGTTCTTTTTCTCGCATAATCTATATTATGAGAAATTGAAATTAAGTAAGTTTTAAAACTTTAAAATAAAATTAACAATAAAAAACCAAACACCTAAGCATACAAAAACAACAGCAAATTTCTAAGCTTTTATTTATAAATTCTTATTTTGAGTTTTTGTAAGCATAAAAAATATATATTCAATATGTGAACCGAGTTATTCTTTTAAATCTTGCTAATAATAAGAAATAATATTTTCATTAAATTGAAAATATTAGAGACATATATGAGAATTTCAAAATATCTAGCAGACATGGGATATTGCTCGCGTCGTCAGGCAGAAAAACTAATCAAAGAAGGACTTATTAGTGTAAACGCTCAAGTTTTAAAAAGCCCCGCTTTTTTAGTTCAAGAAACTGATGTAGTTAAGGTTAAAGACTGGGTTGTTAAAAGAAAAGAAAAGGTAACTAATGTTTATGCTTTTTATAAGCCTAAAGGCTATGTAACTTCAACGGAAGACACTAAAGGACGCCCTACTGTTTTTGACATACTACCTAAAGGAATGGAAAGAGTTGTAAAAATTGGCAGACTTGATTACAACACAGAAGGTTTATTGTTATTTACAAACGACGGAGATTATGCAAGAAAAATGGAACTGCCCTCTTCTGGTTTAAAGCGAAAATATATTGTAAAAACATTTGGAAAAATCACACAAGAACGCCTTGATAAACTTAAAAATGGAACTTGTTTAGACGGAGTTATGTATGGCACCTTTATTGCAACAATTTTAGAGCAACGCAACAACATATGTAAAATTGAAGTTGAAATTGCAGAAGGAAAAAATCGTGAAGTCAGAAAAGTGCTTGGATCTTTTGGTTTAATGGTTGCAAAGTTAAAAAGAACTCAATATGGCCCTTACAAACTTGAACGGCTTGCTGTTGGAGAGTTTAAAAAAGTAGGAGTTCTTGTTTTCTAGAAAACTTAATTTACAAAACTGTATCAGGGTTGTGATTAAAAGTTGCGTTTTAATTTATTTATTATTTTAATCATGTTAAATTTTTTATAAAATGTATTATAAATTACGTAGATTAATTCTTGAAAAAGCATTTTTGTCTAAAACAGGACATATAGGTTCAAATCTTTCAGTTTGTGACATAATTTGGTGTTTGTATGATTCTGTTTTAAATGTAGAACCTGAAGATTTTAAGCCTGTAAAAAATAACGAAAGAAATAGATTTATTCTTTCTAAAGGACATGCTAGTTTGGCATTTTATGTTGTGCTTTTTTTAAAAAATTTTATAACAAAAGAAGATCTAGATACATATTGCGATCATAACGGAACTTTTTTAGGAGTACATCCAAAAAATTCAGTTCTTGGTATTGAATTTTCTACTGGCTCACTTGGTCAAGGCATCACCTTTGCTGTAGGTGAGGCTTTGGCAGCTAAAATACAAAATTCTAATAGAAAAATTTACTGTCTAATTAGCGACGGCGAAATTAATGAAGGTTCTTGCTGGGAAGCGTTTATGTTTGCAAGTCATAATAAATTAGATAATTTAGTTATACTATATGATAACAATAACTTACAGGCTTTAGGTAAAGCCGAAGAAGTTTTGCTAAATTCCAATATAGAAGAAAAGATGAAAAGTTTTGGTTTTTCGGTTTTGGATATAAAAAATGGACATTCTCATTCGGAAATAAAGCAAGTTTTAACAAAAATTCACACTTACAACATTAAACAGCCTGTCTTTGTAAATGTTAAAACAATATTAAGCAAAGGCATTTCTTTCATGGAAAATAAACTAGAGTGGCATTACAAATCTATGAATGAAGAAGTATATAACTTAGCTTTAAAAGAAATAAACTTATGAGAAACGCTTTTATAGAACAACTTTATACTTTAGCCCAACAAGATGAAAGAATCGTTTTGTTGACTGCCGACTTGGGCTATTCTGTAATTGAAAAATTTGCACAAAATTTTCCAAACAGATTTTATAATGTCGGTATAGCAGAGCAAAATATGATTGGCGTCGCAACTGGTCTAGCTGAAGCTGGTTTTATTCCATTTTGCTATTCAATAGCTCCGTTTACACTTTTAAGACCTTATGAATTTATTAAAAATGGACCCGTATTGCATAATTTAAAAGTTCGTCTTGTTGGGATTGGTGGTGGTTTTGAATATGGAGACTTAGGATACACTCATTATTGCCTAGAGGACATTGGAGTTAGCAGAGTTTTTCCAAATTTACAAAGCTATTTTCCTATCAATAGTCTAAACGCATCAGACATGCTATCTAAGACATATGACTTAGATAGTCCAATATATTACAGAATAGGAAAAAATAAAAATAGTATCACAGAAAGTATTATTAAATCATATTCCGATAAAGGTGTTGAATCTTTACATTATAATGAAAAATATAAAACTGCTGTTATTGCTTTATCAAGCACAGTAGATCAAGCGGAAAAAGCATTTCATCTAGCATCAGAAAATCAAAAAGCATTTAATTTGTATGCTTTGACAAAGATAAACCCCGTTTCCCAAGAAGAAATAAAAGAAATTCTATTACAACATAATAAGATTATTACTGTTGAATCGCATTATCTTAGTGGTGGCTTGGGTTCAATTTTGGCAGAAATTATCGCAGATAATCATATAAATTGCCAGTTGATAAGATTGGCAGTAGATAGAGAGGTTGACAGTTTCATTGGTTCGCAAAATTTCATGGAAGAAAAATATAACATTGATTATAAGGCTATTTTAAAAAATCTTTGAACTTACCAAATTACATAGGATCATGACTACCCAATTAAACATTGTAATTAGGCTAATAGACTTGCATACAATTTTCAATCGGCATGCCTTAGCGATGAGACAATACGAATATGATTCTAGCTGTTGATTTTGCTGACATGACTTTTTAGATATAAAAATACTTTATTTACATACATCTGTATTTTAATTTTTAAAATAAACATCTTCAGTGTCTTAGATTTTAAAAATTTTAAATTATTATAATACATTTGTAAATGAAATTTAATAATTTGTTTGTGTAATAGAAGTCTAGTTTTTCTTGCATCGGCTGAGTTATTTCTGCTACTAATTTTATGCTGTCTATATTGAAATAAGACTTCAGGAATTCTATAAACCTCTTCTCCAATTTCAATCAATGAAAGCCAAAATTCATAATCTTCCCATGCATTTTTCATTTCTTTTTTGTATCCATTAACTTTTTTCCAAGAAGATTTTCTAAATAATGCTGTGCAAAAAATACAATTACCATTTAAAATGTCTGAAAATCTATATTCAGGCAAATTCCATTTTTCTGTTTTTGCTCCAAAAAATTCAGCCTCACAATAAATAATTCCAAATTTTGTATTTTCTTCTATTATTTTAACTGCTTTTTCTAAATATGCTGGTAGAATTTTATCATCAGCATCAAGTGGCAGAATGTATTTTCCTTTTGCCTCCTTGATTCCAACATTACGAGCAACAGAAACTCCTTGATTCTCAGTCATGATTACTTTTGTTTTTGGTTTTGAATAATTTTTTAAAAGTTCATTAGTAAATTCATCAGTAGAGCCGTCATTAACAATGATAATTTCAAAATCTTGAAATGTTTGATTTAAAACACTATTAACTGCTTCATCTATAAATTTCCCATGATTAAAACATGGAATTACAACACTTACTAATAAATTCATGGTTTATTTTAATTTTAGTCTTATTTTTTCCATTTAAAAAATTAAAAATCAATTTTTTTAAAAATTTACTATAGGTGTTTATTCTACAAATTTTTTAAACACATCGACAACATATTCAATCATTTGATCATCTATACCTTGATAGCATCCAATCCAAAATGTATTATTCATGATAATATCAGTATTTTTTAAATCTCCATATATTCTATATTTATAATATTGCATATATGGTTGTTTTGTTATATTTCCAGCAAACAACATTCTGCTTCCTATTCCATTTTGTGTTAAATAAATTGTAAATTCGGTTTTGTTAAATTTAACACCTTCTTTTATAGTCAACGGAAAGCCAAACCAAGATGGCTCGGAGTTTGTGGTTGCTTCTGGAAGGATGAAATATCTATCCAAACCGGATTCTTTAAATTTTTCTTTTAATAAGTTGAAATTATGCTTTCTTCTTTGGGTAAAATTTTCAAATTTATCGAGTTGTGCCAGACCAATTGCTGCCTGCATATCTGTCATTTTTAGATTATAACCTAAATGAGAATATACATATTTATGATCATAACCAAATGGTAATTTACCATGTTGTTGATTAAAACGAGCACCACATGTATTATCCTGACCACTTGCGCACCAACAGTCCCTGCCCCAGTCTCTGATTGATTCCATTATTTTTTTCAATGTTGGGTTGTTTGTAAAGACCGCACCACCTTCTCCAGTTGTAATATGGTGAGCTGGATAGAAGCTTAAGGTTCCAATGTCGCCAAAAGTACCAACACTTTTGTTATCAAATTTAGAACCTAGTGCATCACAACAGTCTTCAATTAGCCATAAATTATATTTATCGCAAACTTCCCTTATCTTCCTTAAGTTAAATGGATTTCCTAAGGTGTGAGCTAAAAATATTGCCTTTGTCTTGTTTGTAATGGCAGATTCAATAAGATCTGTGTTTATATTGTAAGTTGACATCTCAACATCAATAAAAACAGGCACACAACCTAATTGAATAATTGGATTTACAGTTGTAGGGAAACCAGCCGCAACCGAAATTACTTCATCCCCGTCTTTCAATGCTCTATCTTTAAGTAAATGAGATTTTAATGTAGAAAAAGCAATCAAATTTGAAGACGAGCCACTGTTTGTGGTTAACACATATTTTGCATTCAAGATTTTACTAAGTCCCTTTTCAAATTGTTTGTTAAATCTTCCGGTCGTGAAGTGACCATCGAATGCAGATTCTATAATATTTAATATTTCATGTTTATCAATAACTTTTCCAGAAACTGGCACGCTTTGACTTTTAACCGGTAGGTACTCGCAAAAGTTCATGTTGTTACCTATGTACTCTAATAACTCTTTTTTGTTATCTATCATTTTATTTAAATATTAAAATTACCACACTTTCCATGGCGCAGAACCACTGCTCCATATTTTTTCTAGCTCTTGCTTTTCTCTCAGGGTGTCCATGCATTTCCAAAATCCACTATGTCTATACGCACATAACTCTCCGTCTTTTGATAAATTTTTCAGCGGATCTTGTTCAAATATACAAGCTACATCGTTATTTATATAATCCTTTATTACCTTTGGAGAAAGACAAAAGAAACCTGCGTTAATTAAGTTATTCTCATGTAGTGGCTTTTCTACAAAAGAACTGACTAAATTAGTTTGACTATTTACATCCAACATGCCAAATCTAGTTGCCATTGAGACTGAAGTAAGTGTCGCTAGCTTCCCATGATTTTTATGAAAATTAATCAATCCACCAATATCAACATTTGCGACTCCATCTCCGTATGTTAAACAGAAAAAATCATCATCTTTCACATATTCATAAATTTGTTTTATTCTATGCCCCGTCATAGAATTTAAGCCTGTGTTCACAACGGAGACTTTCCACTGTTCAGATTTTTCTTTATGGGTTATGTAAGAATTGTTACTAAAATCAAAAGTAACATCACAGTTATGCATAAAATAATTCATGAAATATTCTTTAATAGCATATTCCTGATAGCCAGTACAGATAATAAATTCTTTTATACCGTAATAATCGTAAAGCTTCATAATATGCCATAAAATCGGTTTAACACCTATTG
>CAXNCX010000023.1:0-11373 GCA_964201065.1 Candidatus Deianiraeaceae bacterium
CTTGCAATTGTTATTGCAGTTATTGCAGCTTTAGCTGTCGGATTATTATTCTCCGACTCATTAATTAACTCTGCAAAAATATCAAGTTATTCAAAAAAACTAAACAGAATTGAATCTGCCCTTCAAGAATTCCAAGCAACTCACGGAAACCCAGGATACATGAGTTTTGAAGACTGTGTTAAAAACCCAATTTTTCAAAATTCTTCAAGAAAGTTCTGCAGAGCAATGTATTGTTTAACAGAAACTACAACAAGTCAAAACGGACTTACTGATGAGCCGTGCAATAATGATGGTACTAATACATTCGTTCCTAGCTGGCCTGCTCCATACATTGCAACAAAAATGTTATCTTATGCAGGATATATTGACTCAATGCCTGATATTACTCAATCAAATGGTAATTTTTTCTTATATGGTGAGGCCGATAAAATCACATCACCTTCTATCTTAAATGTTGCATCAGGGGTTAAATTTCCTATTGGTGACAGTTATTTTCAAAACATGACCACTGGTGCTTCTGTTATACAAAATCTTTTACCTGAATTTGCAAATGGTGTAAATTATCACGTTGATGGGGGACTGTCTAGTCCTACTTATGGTGAGTTTTATGCTTCACTGCCATATTCAGTTTTATCTGCATTTCGTACTTCAGTTGAACTTGGAAAAAGATATTATATAAAACTCAGTCCAAAAACTCCATCTGAAGGAGCTTCTATGACAGGTGAGCTTGCGTACAAATTAGACTTAAAAATTGATGATGGAAACCCTGCAAGTGGCATGATTGTTGCTGCAAGACCTATATTAAATTCAGTATGTTTTACAGCAAAAGATAATTCAAGTTGGTCAACGACATATGGTGCTTGTAATGGTCGGATTAACAGTCCTTACTTTGATGCACCCGCGTTAAAATCAGCCCCGGATTACTCTTGTTTTAATGTTCAAAGCTCTGGAGGCACTGGAAATACTATCGGTAGCGTGGCAGGATTTTTTAATTACGGAAACACAACTGCAAAATATACAGCAAGTATATCAGTAGCAGCGGATTTGATTGTAAGACAAGGAATAGCTGCAACAGGCGTAACAGATGCGGACGCAAAAGCAGCTGCAAAGCGTGCAACATCAGACAAAACAATGGGTTGCAATATAATGTACATCACGAATGTGAGTTATAGGGAGTAGGCATAAAAACGCTACTTATATCAATAAAGCTAAAAATATTAAATCTTTTAGCTTTATTTAGATTAGAAATTTCTTTTTTAAATTTTACTACCCCATAATGTTCGTTTCCATTCCCGTGCAGTAAAACAATTGAATTATTTTTTATTGGTTGTTTTTTAGCAATCCAAGCGTTTGAATCTAAGGCTATCAACGACATATCGTTTAACTTATGAAGTAAATCTTTATTATAAACTAAACCAGGAAATCTAAAAAAAATTGACGGCATTTGATTATATTCAAGAAGTGTTTTTTCAACTCTCAAAATCTCTTCTTCAAAATTAACATTTTCTGCAGTCAAAAATAATATTTTTTTGGATTTATTTTCATTCAAAGGATGCGTTGCGGAATGATTTACCCATGTAATTTTTAATCTACCACTTTCTTGCATTTGCAATAGTTCACGGAACTCAGAAAGATGAGAAGTTATCCACTTTTTAGTTATAGCAATTGAAATGGGTATTGGATAATTTTGATGTTTTTTAGATAAACCAACAAGCCAGTTAAATAAATCATCTTTTTCAAATTTCCCTTTAATACTTGGGCACATATCGATCGTCAAAGCAAATTTAATTTTATCAGATTTTTTATCAAAATTCTTATCTATGCTTTGTATAACAGATTCTCTATGCTTTGACAAAACAGACTTTAATTTAGTGTCCAAATGATCATCCTGAAATATACATTGAGATGTCTCAATTGTTGAAACCTCTGTAATAAAAAGCTTAAGAGTGTTGGAGTCAATTAGCATGTAATAATCAGAGCCGTTCATTTCAAATTTTCTAGTAATTTGTATAGCTGTATTTTGTTTTAAAACAAAATCCTCACGAAAATCCGTGACTTTGATACTTTTTTTACACATTAAAAGCTTCTTAAAAAGTTTTAAATTTTCAATATTATTAACTTTGTAAATATTTTTATTTAAGCTTTCTGAGTGAGCAAAGTTAAAAAATAAAAAACAGCTAAAAAAATAAAATAAAAAAAACATAAACTAACTTAAAAGCTCAACCAGCATTAATTCTGCCTCTTTTATTTTATCTTTACAAGACTGAGCCTCTTCAAAGCGAAAATCTTTTGCGAATTTTTTCATTTCAGCTTTAAGTTTTCTAATATATTTTTCCAAATTTTTTGGATTGATTTCTTTGACATCTTTTGATATATCAACCTTTTCGTTTTTTCTATCTTCAGGTTTCCCAAAAATCGCATCAAAAACATTTATAGGTATTTTTTTAATTGTTGTAGGAGTAATGCCATGTTTTAAATTATGACTCATCTGAATTTCTCTTCTTCGATTTGTCTCTGAAATTGCATATTTAATTGATTCAGTAATCTTGTCTGCATACAATATAACTCTACCGTTTGAATTACGAGCTACACGACCAATTATTTGAACAAGAGAGGTTTTTGAGCGTAAAAAACCTTCCTTATCAGCGTCTAAAATACCAACCAATGCACACTCTGGAAGATCTATTCCTTCTCTAAGCAAATTAATACCAATTAAAACATCTATTTTACCAAGTTTTAAAGCATGTAATATGTCTATTCTGTCAAGAGTTTCTACATCTGAATGTATGTACTTAGATGCAATTCCAATTTCGTTTAATCTTTCATTAATTTTTTCTGCATGCTTCTTTGTAAGGGCAATACACAAAACTTTCTCTCCTTTTTCTTTAGCAAGTAAAATTTCATTAATCATATCATTCATTTGTGTTTCAGTAGATCGTATTTCGCATACAGGATCAAGAAGACCTGTTGGTCTAATAATCTGCTCAATATATTCTTGATTTGTTTTTTCCATTTCTATCTTACCTGGAGTCGCAGATACAAAAACAGTCTGTGGCCTCATTATATCCCACTCTTCAAGCTTTAAAGGCCTATTATCAAGTGCAGATGGCAATCTAAAGCCATGCTGAACAAGACTTTCTTTACGAGACCTATCCCCTGCAAACATACCGCCAATTTGAGGAACGGTCACATGGCTTTCATCTACAATCAATAATCCGTCCTTTGGTAGGTACTCAAAAAGAGTAGGAGGAGCTTCTCCTACTCTTCTAGCGGTCAAATGTCGTGAATAATTTTCTATGCCCTTACAACTTCCTGTTTCAAGCATCATCTCAACATCATATCTAGTTCTCTGAGAAATACGATTTGCCTCCAAAATCATTCCATGATCTTGAAAAAACCTTACTCTAATTTTCATTTCTTCCATAATTCCATCAATTGAAGATTTAATCTGCTCTATTCCAGAAGAAAACATAGTATTAGGATAAATAGAAACCCCTTCAAGAGTTTTAATTTTTTGCATAGTCAGGGCATCTATTATATAAATTGCTTCAATAGTGTCTCCAAAAAATTCAATCCGTATAGCAACGTCATCACAAGATGGTTCAAATACTATAAACACATCTCCATTGACCCTAAACTGCCCTCTTTCGACTATTGTTTGAGTTCTTTGGTATTGCATTTTTATTAATTGAGATATAAATTGACTATGACTAACCTCTTCTCCAATTTTTAATTTCATTCTCATTTTTAAACACTCTTCTGGTGCACCAAGACCATAAATACTTGAAACAGACGACACAACTATAACATCTTTTTTTTCTAATAAAGATTTTGTCGCTGAATATCTCAACATATCAATTTTATCATTAATTGCAGAATCTTTTTCAATATATGTATCTGTTTTTGCAATATATGCTTCTGGTTGATAATAATCGTAGTAAGAAACAAAATATTCTACGGCATTTTCTGGAAAAAACTCTTTCATTTCACTATAAAGCTGAGCAGCGAGTGTTTTATTGTGTGCCATTATTAAGGTAGGGCGATTTAGCTGAGAAATAACATTTGCGATGGTGAATGTTTTTCCAGTGCCTGTAGCACCTAAGAGTACTTGATCTTTTTTTCCATTTAAAATTCCTTTTATAAGACTTTCAATTGCTTTTGGTTGATCACCTGCTGGTTGATTTTTTGATACAAGCTTGAACATTATTTTATTTAAAAGGTAAAAATATGATTAAAAAGTATTTTGTAAAATGCAAGACAGTTTAAAAACGACTAGTCAATAAATCAAGGTAAATTTTAAACCCTGCTACTTACTCAATTAAACTCCGTTGTTGCTAGTTTTTTAAAGTATTCATTCTGCTTTAACTCTGTTGATGTGCCACTTGCAACAATTTTTCCATTATCCACAACATAAATAACATCACAATCTTCAACAAGGTGCATTTTATGTGCAACTATTATAGTAGTTTTGTCTTTAAAGAAAGTGCTAATTGATTGTTTAATATATAACTCACTATCTCTGTCCAATGCTGATGTAACTTCATCTAATAATGCTATTTTATAGTTTTTAAAAAACGCTCTTGCAAGAATAATTCTTTGTTTTTGACCTGTAGAGAGACTAAATTCTTGAGAAACGAATGTGTCAATTCCATTTGGCAGATCATAAACAAATTCAGCATTTGCAAGTTTTAATGCGTAAAAAAGGTCATCTTCTGTGTATTCATTTGATTTTTTACCATACAGTATGTTATTTTTAATTGTATCTGAAAAAAGTATTGTGTCGGCAGTGACATAACAAATTTGTTTTCTTAATGAATCGGTGTCTATGTGTTTTATATCTTCTCCACCGATAGTCAAACTACCAGAGTTTGCCTCAATTAATCTTGGGATAAAATCAATCAAAGTTGACTTTCCACTGCCAGATTTACCAACAATACCAACCTTTGAACCCGCTTTTATCTCAAGAGAAATTCCTGTTATATCTGTTGCATTTTTGACTTGTGCATCATAATTAAAGTATATATTATCAAACTTGATATCTGATTTTTCTAAATCCACTTTAATGCCATTTTTGGTAAAATGAGTATTGGGTTGTTTCAAGATTTCATTAATTCTTTCTAAGGAAAGTAAAAACGAGTTTATTCTTATATTAATTCCTGATAAAGACTTAGCAGGTTTGTATAAGGCCAAAAGAGCTGTTAAGAAAGCAAAAAAATGACCCGGAGTTGAATTGCCATTAATTACCTGAATGCCTCCGTACATTATCACAGCAATCATTGCTAAGCTTCCAGAAAACTCTGATAAAGGAACTGCCAATGCACTTTTCCTAGACATTCTTATAGTTGATGTAAAAATCTTAAAAAAATGTTTTTCCATTTTTTTGATTTCAAATTTTTCGAACGAGTTTATTTTAATAGTTTTTATTCCTCTTATTTTTTCCAACATAAAATGAGAGTTGCGATCATTAGTAGACAGTATGTCTGACATGTGTTTTTTTAAAGCTTTAGACAGCTTTTGAATGAAACCAAGCATCATTGGAAAAATAAACAGTGCCAAAAAAGCAAGCAAAACATCTTGATATATTAAAAGTATTAATAAAAATAACACAGTTAAAAATTCTCTAATACCACTGACAATAAAATAATTTGTTGTTTCGCTTAAATTACCTACATCACCTGATATTATATTATTAACCTTAGATCCTGTCATTTTATGCAATGTTATCATGTCAAACTTTATAGCCTTTGAAAATATCTTATTTCTTAATTGCAAACCAACTTTTTCCTTGATATATGTTAACAATATTACTTGAAAATATATTGATATGCTTTTTAAGATCGTCAATCCTAACATTCTAGTTGCTACCCAGTATAAACTATTGATATTTTTTTGAGCAAACACCTGATTCATTATTGGTTTAATAAGATATGTCATGTATGCCGTAGAAAATGCCGAAATAACCATCAAAAATAAAACAAACAAAAGCTTTAATCTATAAGGATAAATAGCGGTTGTCACAAAAGAAACAACTTTTTTATGGCTTTCGTTGTATATTTTTATCATTTTTTATTTACATATATTTTTCCTAGTAAAAAATTAGTTGATAAAAAAAATATTATGCAAGTCAAATTAAATACAATGAACGGTGTTATACTAATTTTATCTATTCTAATAATTCTAATCACCAACCATATTTCCCATGCTACATATGAAATTATGAAAAAAAACCAAAATCTTGAAGAATTATCAGGAAAATATAAGAGAGAAATAATTTTAATCAATTCAATACTTGCAGATAAACAAAATCTTGATAAAATAAAATATGATTTAAACGCATTAAAAGAATATGAGTACTTTAAATCAGAAAAAGTTTTAAACATAAAGTAATATGATTAAATTTACTATAATGTGTGATTTTAATGGAAAACAGTCTCCAGTTATATTTTACCTGGGATATCCGTTACCAGAAAATCACCCTATAAAATTTCAAATGAATTGGCTTGGCTCTGAAAAAGGCGGTCAAGTTCCTGGTAATATAGTCGAGTCTTTGGAAAAACTCCAAAAGATGGCATTAGACAATAATGTCGACTTTGTAGAGCTTGCACAACATGCTTTAATGGATGCGGTTGCATCTTAAATTTAATTTAAAATTTATTTTATGAAAATAATAGCAATATTAACAGAAAGAGTCAGTAACAACAATCAAACATTGTCTCTTGCTAATTCAATTAAAAAATTAACCAATGGTGTAGTTTTTGAAAAACAACTCAGATTTAATGGTTTAATAAAATTACCTAATTTTATACTAAAATTTGTACCCACTTGGATCACAATAACCAAAGTTGATAACTTTCATGATATAGATTCTTGCGACATAATTATTACATGTGGTAGAAGATCGGGAAAATTTGTCAGAAATTTAAAACGCTCTTCTTTTCCAGAGGCAAAAATAATTCAAATTTTAAAACCAAATCTTTTTACAAAGCATGTTGACCTTACACTTTTACCATCACACGACAAACTTAGCAACAGTAATTCAAAGAAAGTTATTCATTATCACGGATCTTTAATTTGTCCAACACATTTATCTGAAAGAATGCACAATAATAAAGCCTTTCTTGAAGACTTGAAAGAGGAATTTGATATTAAAGAAAAATTTATTGGAGTTTGCATCGGAGGAAGATCTAGGAATTTTAAATTCAGCAATACATATGCAATAAAATTAGCTCAAAAATTAAATGATATTTCTAATGTTAATAACCTACCTCTTGTTATCACAACAAGCAGGAGAACTCCAAAAAGTGTAATTAGCATTCTAGAAAAAAACTTGGACTGCAAATACGCATTTTATAACTACAATCTAAAGAATGGCGAAAAAAATCCTTATGGTGCAATCTTAACAGAGGCCGAATTTTTAATATCAACAGGGGAGTCTATATCGATGATTAGTGAAATAATTACATTTAAAAAACCTTTATACATTGTTGCAGATGAAGTTAAAGGCAAAAAATATAAGCTTTTTCATAAAATTATTACTGAGAACGGACATGCAAAAATATTACCTTACGACAACAAACTTCAACATTTTGAAGTTAATTTGTTAAATAATATTGACGATATTGCATCAAGCGTAATTGCAAATTTTAACAGTTAAATTAAATTTTGCTTACTTCAATTGATTTTTTTACTTAAAACATAATGAAACTATTTTTTATTATGTTTGTAAACGAAATTTTTGACACCAATATATCGAAAACTGCTTATTTTAAACCTATATTTGAAACACAAATCAATACTATAATTAACAAAATAGAAAATCGCCAAGCTAGATGGCAAATGCCAAGAAATTGTCATACCATACCTACTCAAACCATAAAAATAAATGAATATAAAAATTTATTCAATCTATTTAATGTTTGCAAGGGAAGATTTGGTAGCTTTAAATTTAAAAATCAATTTGATTATATTTTAGACAATATAGAAATAACAAATTCAAATTCTGATATTTTTGAAGTTTTTAAACTTTATAAAATAAATAATTTTACAACCAAAAAACCAATTAAATCATTTAATACAGAAAATTTTAATCTAAAAATAAACGGTCAAAATTTTCATAACTTTAACATTCTTGAAGATGGTAAAATTAAAATAAACCATAATATAGGTGTAAATGATATAATAGAAATAAGTGGCGAATTTTTTGATGTTGTTAGATTTGATACAGATTTCTTAAATGCAAAATTCACATCACACAGTAATGTTGAAATTTTAGAATTTAACCTAATTGAAGTATGAAAAATATATTTTTACTAAAAAAAACCAACTTTTTAAATAATAGTGTTTTATTTTTATCAAACTTGGATGAAGCCTACACATTTGAAAACAAGACATATCAACTTGGACTTGAAATTGATAACATAGAAAATGGAGTTATAAAATATAATAAATTTGAATTTAACTTTAGAACTTTAAATCAAGATTTTCAAATTGGGGACTTTATTGAAATTTCAAAAATTATTCAAGGGCAAAAATTTATCGTATTTGTAGGCGAAATTTTCAGTATTTCAAAATATGATAATTCAAAATTAAATGTCTCTTGCGTTAGTTTGATAAAAAAATTATTGCAAAAAAAAGGTAAATTTTTTTCTTCAAACTGTAGAGCGTCACTTGGAGATGGATTATGTAAAAAAAACATAAGTAGCATAAGCTTTAGCGGAGTTGTGACAGAAATAGGCAGCTCATCAATATTTTTTGGCAATCACTACAACCCTAAAACGAAATACTTTTCTAGTGGATTCATAGAATTTAAAACTGGGAAACTAAGTAATAAAAAAATATATATCATAAAAAATGAAAATAATTTAATACAAACCATACAAAATTCCAACCCTCCAGAAATAGGAGACGAATATATTATCGTTGCTGGTTGTGATAAAAATTTTTCTACCTGTAAAGAAAAATTCAATAATGTAGAAAATTTTAGGGGAGAGCCGTTTTTAAACAAAGTTAATTTGTAAGTGGCTTGATAAAAAGACTTAAATACATGCTTTTTATACTAAAATTTTATTTCTTGATTTCATATATAAAAACAGTATAATTAAAATATAACTTAATATTTTAATCTATGGAATCCTACAAACAAAGTCTTGAAAATTTACCAATAAAATTAGAATTATTATCAGGAAAAAGAGTGCCTCCCTTGTTCAAAGATAAAAATTCTAGAAATAATGATCTTTACAACCTTATTGTTAATGAAAATGACAATACTTTTTATATTCAAATTGCTAATCAACAAAAGAAAACAGAGTTACATTTTAAAAATTTAACAACAATTCAAAGCACAAAAAAGAAAAACACTGATGTTGGAATGTTTGGAGAAGTGGCATGGGAAACAAAGTGTATGGATGGCAATAAGGAAAGAACATTATATTTTCCATTAAGTTTTGATAAATTCTATCCATTGTTTCTTAAAAAAATAGCCACTGGAGAGTCCTGTCGTCTTGATTTAAGTAAAAAAAAAGAACTTGATGTATTATTGAAAGCAAATATCAATGAAGCAAATAAAGTCGATAAAATAGCTGATATTTTTATTGTAGAATTAATTAAAACATTAAAATATTCTGCTGAAAAGCAAATTATCGCAGCAGGAATATATAAAAACGCAGGATTAGATGTGCCAAATCTTTATATCTATAACACAAAACACGATATTCAAAAACATACCGATAGCGATAATGAGATTGCAAAGCCAATGAGAGCCTTTCTTCAAGATATAAAAAATATACTTAAAACATCTCATCAATCAATGATAGATAGTAAATACTTAAATATGAACATAAGTCTCGACCAGATTGAACTTAGTGGTTTTGGAAAACTTTGTTATAATCAAATAATTAACCAACTTGAAAAAACTCCTTTACCAACACTGGTGAGTGAATTTATAGAAAATGCGAGTACATTAGGTCAAATGAGTACAACTTTTAATGAATTTTTACAAAAAGAGTGCGCAAAAAAAAATAATGAAAGCCTCATAATTCAGATTGCAACATTGTTTGCGTGTGCAATGACAACAAATGACGATGATGTTATAAAAAACCCAGGGAATGTCTTGTATACAAAGAATGGTAAAATGATACTTATTGATTTTGGTCGCACACTTGATGAAAACGGAGATAACGAAGATGCTTATAAACCTTTTCAAGGTCTTATTAACAGTATATCAACTATTGACAATAAAAAATATAAACAACTATTTTGGTCAACTTTTTATGAAACCGTGCAACAAACTGAAGTGTTTATGGCATACAGCCTTGATCAAAGTATTTTGACAAAAATAAGAAATGCTAGTTTTAAAAAACAGTCAGATTATCGTGTTGATCAATACACAAATCTACCAAATGATATTGTCGCAGAATTAATGACATTTAATATTATAACAAATTGGATGGAAAAACCATTTGCTGTACATAAACCAAAAAAGATAACAGAATTCAAGAATCAAGATACCGGGATAAGAAAGTCAAATTTTTTTGATTCTGTTAGAATAACGAATCAAAAAGAAAATAATAATTTTAAGATAGGATTGCCAAAAAATACAGATATACAAAAACTAGCAATTGCAATGTTTAATTTACAAATGCAAAACATTCAAACAGGCAAAGAACCATTGGAAAATCAAGAAATTATTAAAGAAATATCAAATTATGTAAATTCTCTTCAAACACTTGAAAAATTTTACGAACATGAAAAAGATGAAGAAAATGTCGCCGAAAGTATTGATTTAAACAAATATAAGTCAATACATCCAATTCAAAAACCAAAACTTCTTTCAGATAAAAATGAAAATAACTCAGAAGAAAAACCAAATCAAATTGAACAAAGCGTGCACATTAACCCAATAAATAATGTAAAAACACCACAACCTAGTAAAAAATTAAACCCACCTAACACAACACAAAATGATAAAAACGAGAATAAAGAGGAAAAAACATGCCAAATATTTTAACTTTAATATTGATTTATTTCAAAAAAATGTTATATTTTAAAATAAAATTAAATTATCAGGATATGTATAAAATAAAAGGTAAAATTTTATTTTTCTTCATTTGTTTCTTTAATAATGTATTTGCTTTGAACAAAGAAGTATTTGAAGATAACGAAATTGCTGCAACTCTTTGCAGAGGAATAGAAATTATACACTTTTTTACAATACCAACTGGTGTTATAATCTTGACAACTTTAGGGGTTGGGGCGTTAAATGGTAAATTTAAGTGGCAATCATTTGTTTTTTTTGCGGCAGGAATTGGATTATTCAAAAGCTCTGAAATATTAATTGATTTTGCAATGCCGGGAATTGGAATGAAATATGGTTGC
>CAXNCX010000024.1:0-10760 GCA_964201065.1 Candidatus Deianiraeaceae bacterium
GCAGACATAAAGCTGCAAGAAGGTCAAACTCCAGAGGAAACAAATGGCATAAAATTAAGCTTAATTTGTTTTAAAAACACACTTACCAATGCCTTAGACCTACTTGGAATAAAAGCTTTAGAGAGGATATAGTGTAATGACATATAAATGATTAATTAAACTTGTAAATTATTTTTTTAATATAAATCTGTATTTATTGAATGCTGTAAACCATGAAAAAAGATTCTAAATTTCTAGAAAAATTAACACAAAAAGTAAGATACTCAAGGCTTTGCGTAGTGCAAATCACTTTTGCTTTAGAAATGGAAAGGCGATTTAACAAAAACATGTCAATTAGCAATGCACAACAAATCATATTTAAACTGATTAATCAAATTATAATGTGTAAAAAAGATATATACAGAGATAGATTTTTCTTTTTTGATAAAAATATAATTGAAAACATTGCAAATGAAACTTTATTTACAGACGAAGTAGCAGACAAAATTATAGATGTGATACTCTCTCAGGATAGTGTTAAAGTAAAAAAACTCGATCTTATATTTAGCGCGATCGTAAAAACAGCAATTGGAAATTTTATGTGTGATGATAGTATCAGAAAGAAAAATGTGTTCACGGCCGAATATTTAAAAATTGCAAAACAGTTTCTTGAACCAAGAGAGATTAAATTTTTACAATTTCTTTTAAACGAAGTCTTTAAAAATTTAGAGTCAAACTTAAGCCAATAACTTGACTTAGTATTTTATTTTATGTATAAATAGACATAGAATCAATTAATTTAATGCTAAAAAGTTTAATTTTTAATCATATCAACATACTCACAGTTGTTTTTGTATCTCTGATATATGTCTATAATTTTTACTTGGAGCATAAAAACTCAGCTAAAACTAATTATGTTCAATTTTTATATCTAGTTATATCAATATCATCTGCCTTTGCTCATTACTATAGCAATCCAACTTTTTATATTTTTGATGGTGATATATCAAAAACAGAAAATATTCTATTTTCACTTATATTAGGGCTTGTGTTTTTTTCTCAATCTTTGATTAAAAATTATAAAAAAAATAAATATAACAAAGAAGATTTTTCTCAGTACATAAAAAACTACACCGAAGAAAATATTTCAAATATAAACTTCAGACCTAATCACGACACAGAGTATGTAAATTCTGCCGAAAATATTTCAAAACACACAGCACAAGAACGCCATTTCCAAAATGAAATAAACCAAATGGATAAAAACTTCAGAAACACGCTTGAAACAATACAGTCAGAGATTAAAAAATTCGAGACCTTGACTCAAAAAAATGAAGCCGATCTTCAAGAATTGACACTAAACTTAACGCAATTTTTGAAAATTATAAACAAAAAAGTTAATAAAATAGTTGATGATATAAATGAAAAAACTAAACAATAACCAGCTTGTCATCAACAACTTTGACTATAAGCGTCATGTTGTCAACTTTTCCATTTAAAAGACTATCTGCAATTAAATTCTCAATTTCACTTTGAATAAACCTCTTAATCGGTCTTGCGCCAAAAGTTATATCAAAAGCATTTTTCATAATATAATCTACAACAGATGCGTCAAATTTTAATGTAATATCTTGTTCTTTTAGCCTGTTAAATAATTTTTTTAGCTGTAGTTTTATAATATTTACAACACTTTCTTTGCCAAGTGTATTAAAAAATAAAACTTCATCAATTCTATTAATAAACTCAGGTCTAAAAAACTGATACATTTCTTCTTTTACTTTTTCTTTTAAAACATCTTGAGAAAGAGTCGTGTCATAAAAATATTTAGCGCCTAGATTTGAAGTCATTATAATAATTGTATTGCAAAAATTAACGGTTCTGCCCTGACTATCAGTAAGTCTTCCGTCATCCAAAACTTGTAAAAGTAAATTGAATACATCAGGATGAGCTTTTTCAACTTCATCAAATAACACAACCTGATAAGGTCTTCTTCTGACTGACTCTGTAAGTCTTCCGCCTTCTTCATACCCAACATAACCTGGAGGCGAACCAATTAACTTAGACACCGCATGTTTTTCCATATATTCAGACATGTCAAGACGCATCATTGCTTTTTCATCATCAAACAAAAACCATGCTAAGGATTTCGCGACCTCTGTTTTTCCAACTCCAGTTGTTCCTAAAAACATAAATGATGCTGTTGGTTTGTTTTCTGGAGCAAGCCCTACTCTGCTACGTTTAATTGCATTTGCAATTGATTTTATAA
This sequence comes from Candidatus Deianiraeaceae bacterium, assembly GCA_964201065.1. Taxonomy (GTDB): domain Bacteria; phylum Pseudomonadota; class Alphaproteobacteria; order Rickettsiales; family Deianiraeaceae; genus CAXNCX01. The sequence goes on from CAXNCX010000024.1 coordinate 2,246, forward strand.
CGTGATCTTGTCCAACCACTCTTTGCTTAATGTCATCCTCAATGTGCATCAACTTTTGACGCTCACTCGCCATCATTTTATCGACCGGAATGCCGGTAATTCTTGAAATAACATAAGCAATATCCTCAGAATCAACAGTTTCTTTGACCATTTTCAATTCATTGGATGCAAGCTCTGCTTCAAATTTTTTAAGCTTTTCTCTAAGTTCAGGAATTTTTCCATATGTAAGCTCACTTGCTATAGTTAACTCACCTTCTTTTGTTGCTTTTTCTAGTTGAAATTCAGCTTTTTCTATGTCTCTTTTAACTTGTTTTAAGTTTTCAATTCTAAATTTCTCAGCTTTCCAAGATTCTTCAATGCTTTGTTTTTCATGATTAAACTCCTCCATTTCTTTTGCAAGGTCTTTTAATCGATTTTTTGACAAATCATCTGTTTCTTTTTTTAAGGCTTCTTCTTCAACTTTAAGCTGAATCAATTTTCTATCTAAGTTATCAATTTTTTCAGGCTTGCTATCAATTTGCATTTTTAATCTACTTGCAGACTCATCAATTAAGTCAATTGCCTTATCTGGTAAAAATCTATCAGTTATATATTTTTCAGACATTTTGACAGCCGAAATAATAGCACCATCAGAAATTCTAACACCATGATGATTTTCATATTTATTTTTAATACCTCTTAAAATCGTAATTGCATCTTCTTCGGTTGGTTCTTCAACATACACAGGCTGAAATCTTCTAACAAACGCTGGGTCTTTTTCAATGTGTTTACGATACTCATCAAGTGTTGTTGCACCAAGACAGTGAAGAGTTCCTCTTGCAAGAGCGGGTTTTAATAAATTAGAAGCATCCATTGCACCGCTTGTAGCACCTGCACCCATAAGAATATGAATTTCATCTATAAAAAGCATGATTTTTCCATCCGATTTTTCAACCTCTTTTAATACCGCTTTAAATCTTTCTTCAAACTCACCTCTATATTTTGCACCAGCAACCAAAGCACCCATGTCAAGTTCAAAAATTCTTTTATTTTTTAAGTTTTGAGGAACATCCTCTTTATAAATTCTATGAGCAAGTCCTTCTATAATTGCAGTCTTCCCTGTTCCTGCTTCTCCAATTAAAATTGGATTATTTTTTGTTCTTCTAAGTAAAATTTGTATTGCTCGTCTAATTTCTTCATCTCTTCCAATTACGGGGTCAAGCTTTCCTTCTTTAACCAAGGCATTTAGGTCTCTTGAGTATTTTTTTAAAGCATTGTAGCTCGATTCTGCATCTTCAGAGTTTGCAGCCCCAGAAGCACCCAAAGACGATATAACATTTTTTAAAACACTCTCAACAGCACCTACTTTTTCAAATATTGATCTAGCATTTTGATCTTCATTAAAAATTGCTAAAATAATGTTATCTTGCGTGACAAAATCATTGTCACTTTTTTTCGCAATATCTTCCGATTTTACCAATACCTTATCTAAAACATTTGAGATATATGGTTTTGTTTGCGAACCAGACACCTGCGGCAGTTTATAAAGCGACTGCTCAAGTAATGCTTCAAACGACACGACATCTGCACCGCATTCTTGAAGTATGCTCTTTAAAATTGAATCCTTTTCTTGGATCATCGAAAGCAATACATGATCTGGAAATATTTGCTGATGATTTTTTGAAACAGCTATTGTTTGAGCATCTAAAATAGAATTTTTTGCTTTTTGCGTATATTTTTCAATATTCATACAATTGATATAAGAACTTCATAAATTTAGTTCTTTTTTTAATTTTTTCAACACTTAGCTAAAAATAAAATTAAAATCTCTTTACAATTCTCGTAAAATTAATTAAAATGTTACATAATTATTTAATTTTTATATGTCATGGTGGAAATTTTGGGAAACAACACAAGATAAAATAAAGGAGATAGAACAAGAAATTGAAGCAAAGAAGGAGAAGATGAAAGAATTTGAGGATGCTAATGAGTCTGAACCATATAGTGAGCTTAGAAAGGATTTTTGTAAAAAATATAAAATAAAAATAACTTTTGAAAAACACCATGAGTCACTGAATTACGACGTAATCCTGAAGTATAAACTTGATATTAAAAGATTAAAACTTAAAAAAAGAATGCTTGAAAACCTAGAACTTAAAAAGACAATAGAAAAATACACAACCTTAGATCCATTTGGCTTAGTTGCATACAAAGAAAATAATCAAATTAAATATATTTATCTTGGCGATCTAATTGGAGATGCTATTGATGACAAACAATTTAAAAAATTAAGCTTTGAAAAATGGAATATTTTCTTTCCCGGAACGAGGTTTGTTGAATCAAAAGATGTTTTTAAGGCAGGATTGTTAACACCAAAAAATAATGAAGTTTATTTTTATGCCAAGAATAGTAGTTATTTTGAGCATAAAAACCTGAGCTCTGAATTTATAAATGTCACGAATCAATTATTCAATCCGCCTAAGACAATCATTGCAGATGGAGAATCAAAAGGCTGTATTGAAATAATTAAGCTTGCAGGAAAAATCAATACGAATATAGATATGCAAATTTCGCTAGACAAAATTCCAAACAGCATTGCAAACAAACTTATTCTAAATAAAACACTTGAAAAAGAATTGCAAGAATTAAAAGAAAAAAATCAAACAACATTACATATTCAAATTAAACAACATGAGGGCGATTTTATTCACTACTCAAAAGACGATGAAGCAGTACAAGAAATCATTAAATCTGTAAATGCCATAAATGAAAATTATAAAAAGCCCGTAGTACTTCAGGAAACATTAATGTCTAAAATATCAAAATATAATCCGTTACAAAAAAGTATGTACAATAGCGAAAAAAACTTTGTGCTTATTGAAGAAAAAAACGAAATTATACAACATAAAAATTCACAAATCTTATCTCAGGAAACTCAAAAACCTCAATCAAAAATATTGTGCTTTCCTTGTTGCAACGCCAGTAATGTTAATGATGAAAACCAAGTTAATTTTACCGCAGGATAGTAAAATAAGACAATAGTACTGCACAAGTTTAGTCTTGTGTTTAATTTTTTCAACACTTGGTAATTATCCCTTAACTTATAAAATTGACAATTAGATTTTTTAACCCAACAATAACCTTCTTTATACGAAGAAATAAACACTTACAAGGATCAACAAAATGATCAATTAAATCTTAGTCAATCGCAAAAAGAATTAGACATTTTAAAACCAAAAACTCAAAATCAGTCAAAGTCAAAAAAATCCTGCTTTTCTTGTTATGGAGATGATGATGTAAATGAGGTTCTTATTGAGCCACAGAATCACATGAAGAATTTTGAAAATTCTAAAGATGTAAATAGCTATAATCTCAACGGCTGATCTTTCAGTGCAACTGAGTTAATTTTGTTGATTTTCGTTCTTATTGTGATTTTGACAATTTAGAAACTTTCTCAAAAAAATCTATCAAACTTTCTCTAATTTCAGTATTATCAATATTTGAAAAGTATAAAGCCAGTCTACGCATTTGTTCGGAATAAATTGAGTTTTCTATCTCACATTCAAGTGAGAGTTTTTCGAAGATACACATACTACTTGATATAAATTAAATCTTTATTCTACCTAGCGTGTAAGTTGTATTTTAAAAATATTATTTCTATCTTTCTAAAAAATAAAAACCTTTTGTGATATTTTCAGAATATAACTTTTAATTATAAAAAAAACAAACTCGAACAACTAAAGGGCTTCTGTGCAACGGTTGAATGCGGAAACTCTGTTAATGATGCAGCAATTAAAAATTGTATTTCTGCAACAACAATTTCAAAACAAATATCATCACTTGAAGAAGATTTAGGATTTTTATTATTTGATAGAATTAAAAATAGACTTGTTTTAAATGAAAAAGGCAAAGCATACTACCAAGAAGCAAAAAGGGTTTTGCTTGATTTAGATAGAATGTATGGTGGTAAAATAGGAGTTAAAAAAATTGACAACATTGAGATAACTTTCAGAAGGATAAAAGTTAAATTAGAATCACTGAATACAGCCTTTAAAATTAAATTAAAAAAGAAGTTTGTGCGTTTGACATTTAGAGGATTTTTAACTTTCATATCCATAATCTTTATTTCAATAATTATTTACATGAATAAAACAAATCATTTTTTTGAAAAAGAAATAGCAAAATTAGCAAATCCACTGCTAAAAGAAATTATACAAAAAGATTATCATAGAATTGATAAAAATACTTTCTGCTCTTTCGAGCCGACTCAATTTCATTTAGACATAAACAAACTACTATTAGAATTGCTTGAGAAAAAATACGACTTACATATTACATGTCTAACAGTCAACGAACATCCCGGAACACCAATGAGAATGAATGGGGATGAAAAAACAAATTCTGTTTTTCATAATAGTGATGCAATAAAATGTGATACAGAAAGAAGATACATGTCGCTAAAAACAAGACATAAACAAAAAATTGAAATGATGGAGACGAGTAAAAATACATATTTGTATAATTTTTATGAAAAAGAAGATGGAAAAAATCACAATATATTTCTTGAAAATCTTGCAAAATATCCAAACCAGTTGTTTGGAATTAAAACAAACTTAAACCACTTTCCTTTGAATACTGGTAAATACTGGATTGTAAAATATGACAACTATTACTATCTGTTTCTTGAGTCAAATGGAATACAAAGTCAAAATCAAGATAAAATGCAAGAACGCTATTTAATCTACAAAAAACTCACCTTAAATGAATTAATGCACTATGATAATGGAAATTACTGGAAAGTTATTAAGGAATACAATCTTAAAATTGATTAACATTAAATAAGTAAACACTGGTGGGTGATATTGGACTCGAACCAACGACCTTTACGATGTCAACGTAACGCTCTAACCAACTGAGCTAATCACCCGTGAGGATATTTAAGTAAAAATTAAAGTTTAATTATTGTCAAATAATTTATCGCTCAAGAAGTTTTCAAACGAAGATATATCATTCATCGGCTTAGAATGTACAAATTCATCAATTTTAGCAATTAAACCACAAAGCACCTGACCACTTCCAATTTCAACAAAATGAGTTACTTTGTTTTTAATTGCGGTGTTTACAGCTCCAACCCAGTCTACTTTAGAGATAATTTGATTTTTTAGATTTTCTTTTATGATATTTTCATTTGAAACAATTTCCGTATTTTGAGAGGATATAAAGGTTGTTTTTGGTTTATTAAAGTTTGTGTTTTCAATGTATTTTTGCAACTGAATATTTGCAAATTCCATTAAAGGGCTATGAAATGCACCTGCAACTGGCAATAATACAGCTTTAACACCCTGCTCTTTTGCTTTTTGAACAAGTCTTACAACAGCCTGAACCTCACCACTTACAACTGTTTGAACTTTAGAGTTGTAGTTTGCACAAACTAATATTTCGTTATTAATTTTTGTGTTTTCTACTAAACTTTCAATAAAATCTCTTTCAACTCCAACAACAGCAGCCATCGAGCCTTCTACTTTTTGTGTACATTCTTTCATTAACTCAGCTCTTTTTTTAATTAAAAGCAGACAGTCTTTAAAATTTAACACATCAGACGCGACAAGTGCTGTGTATTCTCCAAGAGAATGACCAAGATAAAAATCAACAGATAAAAGTGGCTTTTCTTTTTTCAAACATTCTAATATTGCAATAGAAACAGCGAACAACGCAACCTGAGTGTTGACGGCATCTTTCAAACTCTGCTCGTCTTTTACAACATTTAAAATATCAATATTTACAATGTCTGAAGTCTGTTCGATGATTTGTTTTGCAAGATTGAAGTTTTCAAAAAAATCTAAACCCATGTTTAATTTTTGTGATCCTTGTCCTGGAAATACAAAAGCAAGTTTTTTCATAGTTCTTATTTAAATATGTGTTATTTCTTTTTTTGAGTAGTGAATAGAATCACAGTCAAGTTGGCAAAAATAATTATGCAAGCAGCGATAATTTGTTTTGAAGTCGGATATTCACTGAGTACTAGATACGAAATTAACATTGAAAAAACAATCCTTGAAAAATCTAAAGGTTGTATTTGTGAAACACTGCAATGTTTATAAGCTAATGTAGCTAAATAAGTTTCCACAAAGTATATTAGACCAGCAAAGCAAAGCCACAGTACACATTCAAGTGGAATTGGTTTCCATGTTAAAATACAAGAAAGTGAAGTCAGCCACATCAATAAGCTGTTGTAGTGAACGATATTTCTTGTGCTATAACCTTTTGAGGTGAGTTTTTTAGTAAAAATATTTACAAAACCTCTCATTATAACTGCACTAAATAAAAACACAAAACTAACAGTTGTGATATCAAGAGAAACCTTTTTAAGCCAAAGAGTAACACCTGTGCAAAGCAGTGTTGCAGAAAAAACTACAAAAGACAGACGCTCTTTTAAAATAAAAACAGAAAGTATAGTGGAAAGAACTGGGGTTAAAAAACTTATAACTACCGCATTATTTAAAGATGTTGAAACGACACCTCTGTACCACAAAAATGTAGATATTGCAAAAAGTAAATTTCTTACAATATTCAGCCTAAACTCTTCTTTTTTAACAGAGAAAGGCTTATCTTTTATCATCATCGGCAAAGAAAACAAAAGTATAAATGTCGCTCTAACAAAAACTGCCTCTTCAACTGAAATTCCGTAGTGTGTGATTGTTTTTTTAACAATGGTTGCAAGAAACACAACAAGAGCCATTGCGGATAAAAAACAAAGAACACCGATTGTTGGATTTGTTTTCTTTGACATAGCTATTTAAATAAAATTGCAAAAATGTATTTGATTTTTTAAAAATTTCTTTTATTTTCATATAAGTCAAGTAAAACTTTCCTAATTTTGTTCGATAAATTCTTTACGAAGATTGTCATATTATCAATACTTTCAATGTCTCGCGATGTGTACGCGGGAAGCGAGATGAACTCCGCTGTGTCAGCAATGTGTGATATGATTGCGTTTACACAAGGTAGATTTGGGCGTGTTATGGCGATGATTGGAATTATGATTTTTGCATGGAAATGTAAAGATGGAAAAATAGACTGGCAAGGTTTGATGGTTTTGTTTTTAGGTCTAGGTTTAATGTTTGCACCTAAAACTTTAGCCTTATTCATACTTCCAGCCACGGTAAAAGGTATCAGTGGTGGAATATTTGTAGCAAGTCAAAGCTACACCCCAGATGAAATAATTACATGGGCATGTCCAAATATTAGATGATGCTTTCCTATAAATTCTTTCACATTTCAGTCATAATTTTTTCTTCAGGATTGTTTATCTATTTAAGCGTATTTGAAGAAATTAGTAAGCTAATTTCAATAACAAAAATAAGAGCAATATATGTTATTTTTAGCTTGTTTGTTTTATTTGCGAAATTATTTTGTTTCAAAGATTTTACAAATACCAACGATCTGCTGTTTAAAAATAGTGTATTTATAAAAGATTTGTGCATTTTTTTAGCTGGATATTTCAGTATTAGCAAAAAACATAACACAAAAACAACGCTACTTTATTCAATAACACTTTCAACTTATTTCGCTATAGATTTATTTATGCAGCTTGAAATAATACATAGCATAGTTTTGACATTTTTAACTTTTTTAATCATTAAGCCTATCTATGATGAAAACACAAGACTGTTGCCATTCAAATATTTAATTTTCTTTCTGCCTGTATTTCTAATAAACATGAAGCTTACAAACTATCTTCCATATGCAGTTTTAATGATTCAAAGCACCAAACATAATGCATTAAGACAGGATTATTTTTTACTCCTAGCTGTGATAGTTATATGCGACAGATTTCAATGCCACGATCTAAACATAGATCTTTTTTCTCAAGTGATATTAGTAAAGCAGCTGTATATTTTTTTAAAAGAAAAACATACTCCAAGTTATATAAAATTTGAAGAAAACCTGATACACAATATCACATACATTAAAAGTTTTTTAAATCATAGCTACTTAGGTTCGTTGTTGATACTTTTGACATATTTAATTAACAAATACTCAATCAAATTCGAATACCCTTTTAAGCGAAGAGTCCAAAATTTACTGAGCTTTGCTAGCATTATATTGCAAATTTACTTACTAACGATCGCTCTAAAAAACAAACATTACTACTATATAATTGTTCTACTAATTAGTATAAAAAGACTTATCATAACAAACCATGGAAACCAAAACAACGAAAATTGAAATAATTAAAGAATATGATGTTTGGGATCGCAAAATACTATCAAAAAAACAAATCGAAAAAATACACAAAACAATCCTTTTAAAGTCTTGTATAAAAGGCTATTTTCAGTTTTCAGTTGTATACTCTATTGACTCCGAAATTCAAAAATTAAATAAAAAATTTAGATCAAAAGACAAACCTACCAATGTTTTATCATTCCCTATAAATGAAAAAATTAAAAACTCTTTATATCTCGGAGATGTAGTTTTATCATTTGAAACAATAATGCAAGAAGCCATAAATTATGGCATAAAATTTAGAGATCAT
>CAXNCX010000025.1:0-10733 GCA_964201065.1 Candidatus Deianiraeaceae bacterium
TTAAAATATTATCGCTAGACATATTATTGTTAAGAGTATTTGACAGTAGATTCAAGAAAGAATCTTCTACTATTGTGTATCTTTTTTTTACATATTCCATAATATTAAAAACATGTGTTTTACTATCAATCTTAAAGTATCTAGCAGAAGTAACATTTAATATTCTGTTTATATTATCTCTAATAATATCCATTTGTTCGTTTATGTTAATTTTTTTCACCTCTTTTTTAACATCTCTCCAGCTAAAAATATCCATTTCGGCAAGGTTTATCCTAAAATTCCTCTCATTTAAATCAATCTCATATGGTTGATTGTTCAATCTAGCAATTGGTTGTGTGTCATTTGGGTTTAATATTACTATTTCTAGATTTCTCGCATTACCATATGATTCATTAAGTATATCAGTAAAACATTCAACAAAGTTAATTATATTAGAAGCCGAGGCAAAACCTCTGTTTTTAATTGCTGTCATGTCTGTATTTAACTTCTTCATTCTGTTAAAGATACCAAGAAGACTTGTCGTCTCGTCATCAAAACTAGAAATAATTTCTTCAATAATATTACTTAAATAATGCCCTGAAACATTTCTTAACATTAATCCTAAAATAGCTTCTTTTGTAGCTTCATAGTTTTCTTTGAGTGATGTATTTATTTGATCCCTGTAACGAAGATTTTTATACCTATCTATAGTATTATCCATGAGATCTCTAATGATGTTTATTTTTTCATTTGTTGTGGCTGTTATGTTTGGTTCCATGTAAATAAATATAACTCAATAATTAATTATACAAAATTTTAATATTATGTCAAGATAAAATAACTTGAATTTTAAATAAGGCTGATTATTTTTCTTAGTGTTGCCAAATTAGCTCAGCTGGTAGAGCAGTTGATTTGTAATCATCAGGTCGTCAGTTCGAGTCTGACATTTGGCACCATTTTAAAGAAACATCGGCTTGTTAGTGTTTCTTTTTCTATTTCTTATGTGGTTTTTTAAGTTTTTTTCAACATTCTAAGTATAGCACTTCTTGCTCTTGGGTTGTTGTCTATTTCAAGTTTGTTTGGATAGATTGGTTTTTTATTTAGAAGCTCTGCAATTTTAAGTTTATCTTCCACTTCAGAAAAATCATTACGATTAGTATTTTTTACCTTGCCTAAAAAATCATTAAATATTGTTTTTACAATCCTGTCTTCTGTGTAATGAAAACTTACACATGCAATGGTAGTATCTTTTGGTAATATTGGAATTGTTTCTTGTAGTGATTTTTTGATTTCTTCTAGTTCGTCATTAACCGCAATTCTTATTGCCTGAAAGGTTCTTGTGGCAGGGTGTATATCTGAATTTTTTTGAAAAGGAATAGCTTTTTTTACTATTTCAGCAAGTTCGGTTGTTGTTTCAATTTTTTTATGTTTTCGAGATATTGCAATTGCTTTTGCGATCCGTCTTGAAAATTTTTCATCTGAATAGTGAAAAATAATATCCGCTAATAGCCCTTCTGGAGAAAAATTTACCATTTCATAGGCAGTTTTATTCGTAAGACCCATTGACATATTGAGTTTTGCCTCTTTTGAGAAAGAAAATCCTCTTTCTTTTTCATCAAATTGCATTGATGAAACACCAAAATCATACAATACAGCGACAATATCATTAATTTTATTATCTTGAATTATTGTTTTTAAGTTTGAAAATTTATCGTGAATGAAGTTAAATCTATTTTGAAATTTTGATTTTAAAATATCAGCATATTTTACAACGCTTTCATCTCTATCAATGCCTATAACATTAACTTCAGGGAAGTGTTCTAGTATTTTTTGTGAATATCCGCCAGCACCAAAAGTTGCATCAATTACAATTCCAGTTTTTAAATTTAAATTTTTTATAATTTCATCAATTAAAACAGAAGTATGTGGGCGATGTTCTTGCATTTATTATTCTTTTACTTCTTTTTTTACAGATTTGGTTGACTTTTTGGCAGTTGTTTTTGTTGCTACTTTTTTGGTTGCTGTTTTTGTGACTTTAGGTGTCGATGGTTTTTTGTTTTTTTGACTCTCTATGATCTCTTTTGCTTTTTCAATATCTATTGTATCTAAGGCAACTTTTTTAATGCTATAAAATGTTTTATTAAATAATAAATAAGGGCCAAACCTTCCAACATTCATAACAACATCCTTGTCTTCAATAGTTCCTATTTTATACGGAAATTGTGACATAAATGTTGCCATTTCAGGTGACATGTTGATGTTAGCAGGCATTGTGATATTTTTCTTTTGATCGTTTTTATGAACTTCAAGGTATTTTCCATATTTTCCAACTTTAATAAATACTTTTAAGTCTTCTGTATCAACAATTGGTGTTTCAGAATTTTCAGAGTCGTTTTGTGAAGTGTTGACAGTATTGTTGCCAAAAGACACTATATTTTTACATTCAGGGTATTTATTGCAACTTAAAAAATATCCATATTTTCCTGAGCTTATTTGCATTTCACCCTGTTTACATTTATCACATGTTAAATTGTCAGAGTTTAAAGCTTTTTTCAAGAAGTCTTTTAATTCGTTTGTAAGTGTTGTGAAAATTGTTTTTTGATCATCTTTTTCAGCTTCATTTAGTATATCTTTTAAATTTTTCCAAAAAATGTCTAAAAAACCACTTTTTTCAAGCTTTCCAGAGGCAATATCATCAAGTTCTTCTTCAAGTTTTGCAGTAAAATCATAATCAATATACTTTGCAAAAAAGTTCTTTAAAAATACTGTAGTGATAATTCCTGTTTGTGTTGGTTTTATTGATTTTTTATCCATTTCTACATATTCTCTATCAAGTATTGTGGACAATATAGATGCAAAAGTAGAAGGTCTTCCTATTCCCTTTTCTTCAAGAGTTTTAATCAGAGTACCCTCGTTGTATCTTGGAGGAGGAGTTGTGAAGTGTTGTTTTGTATTTATTTTTTCTACTGTATTTTTTGTTGAGTTTTCATTAAATACAATGCTTTTATCAGAAACTTCTTGATAGTCGTTGTAAACTTTTAAATAACCATCAAATATCATTTTAGATGCCGTAGTTTTTGCCAGAACTATATCGTTATTTTCAATTTTGAAAGTTATTGAGTGTTGTTCAAACTTTGCATCCATCATTTGACACGCAAGTGTTCTTGCCCATATTAAAGAGTAAAGCTTGAACTCTTGAGGACTTAAAAAAGATTCTATTTTATTTGGAATATTTTCAACATTAGTAGGTCTTATAGCCTCATGTGCTTCTTGTGCGTTTTTGATTTTACTTTTATATAAAATAGGACTTGATGGTATGTACTCTTTGGAATAGTTTTTATTTAAAAATTGTCTAATTGACATGACGGAGTCTTGAGCTAAATTTATTCCATCAGTTCTCATGTATGTAATCAGACCTGTTACTTTGCCATTTATTTCGATTCCTTCATACAGTTTTTGTGCAACTTGCATGGTTTGTTTCGCACCAAACCCAAATTTATTTAACGCTTCTTGTTGAAGTGTTGATGTTGTAAATGGAGGTTTTGGCTTTCGTGTTGAAATTGTTTTCTTGTTTGAATCTAAAATACACTTATCTTTGTTGTTAAAAATAAATTCTTTAATTAAATTTGATTCATTTTCTGAATTTGGATATTCTTGATTGAATTTTTTATCGTTAAAAGAAAAAACATTTGCCTCTATCACACCACCTATGTCATCTTTGACATCTAAAGCGATAGACCAGTATTCTTTAGGCTTGAATGCACTAATTTCAAGTTCTCGGTCGGTAATTAGTCTTAAAGCAGCCGACTGAACTCTACCAGCTGACTTTGCATTTTTCAATCTCCTCCATAATACAGGTGATATTTTAAAACCGACTAAAAAGTCTAAAATTGCTCTAGATTTCTGTGCGTTAACTAAGTTAGTGTCGATTTCTCTTGCATTTTTTATTGCGTCTTTAATTGCAGTTTCTGTGATTTCTGAGAAAGTTATTCTGTAGTTTTGTTTATTGATTTTGTTGTTTTTCAGATATTCCCAAACTTCCCATGATATGGCTTCTCCTTCTCTATCAGGGTCGCTTGCAAAATATATAGTGCTTGCTTTTTTAGCTTCCGCAAGAATTATTTTTGTGTTTTTTGTGTCTTTAACTTCATACTTTACTAAAAAATCTTTATCAACATCAATTGAATCTGGTTTAGATGGAATTTCGAAGATATGACCATAACTCGCAACAACTTTATAATCGTCGCCTAGGTATTTTTGTATTGTTTTCGCCTTTGATGGGGACTCAACTACTACTAACTTCATTTTATATTTGCAAATAAGTTTACTATATACAAGATTTTGATGTTTTACTAAATATCAAGAAAATGTTTTTTCGTTCATTAGGACAAAGTCAAAATAACTTAACATTAAGAGATGTAGTGCTTAATAGTATAGATAAAGAAAAATTGTTTTTCTACCCTACAAATATTGCTGAACTTGGAGTGGCGCAGCTTAATTCTTTAGTCGAATTTAATCAAAAAGAAGTATGCAATTTCTTACTCAACTACTTCGAAACACAGCTAACAAAGGAGTCTGTAAATAATATTATAGAGAATGTTTTTCAAGATCAATCTAGTCAAATAAAATTAATTGAAAAAACTTCTTCGTCAGTTTTTTTAAGTTTATCTGATAATTATCACGAAAACTATGCCAGTTTGCCTGTTAATTTAACTGTCGAATTATTTCAACACTATACAAATTTAAGAGAATATTCTTATAAGAAAAATTTATTTATTTGCACAACAAATGGTGCAGAAGGGATGGAAGTGATTAAAAAAGCGAGTAAATATAAAAAATCTGATTTTATTATTATATTGCCTTCACATGCAAATCCTATATACGAAAAATATTTTCTCTCTAAAGCTAAAGAAAATGAAAATTTAACAGTAGTTAAAATTAATGCCAACATCGATAGATGCAGAAATATAGAAAAAGCTTTATTAGTTTCAAAGTTAACTAAATTTAGAAATGTTTGCAGTTTGTCCGGATTTAATTTTTCCTATATAATTGGATGTATGATGCAAATTGTACTTACATTACATCAATTAAAATTTTCAGAAGTAAATTTTTCTCTTCCATTTATTGAAGGGCAATATGCTGTTGCTATAAGTCTTTTAAAGAAAATGGGATTTAATATTAATGGTTTATGTTATTCGGTGAATAATGTTGCATGTATAGAAAGAGCAATGATGAACGGACATTTGTTCATGAAAGCTGATACTATCTATGACACAAAATATAATATGTTGAATCAATATCCTGTATGTCTTGAATATTTAATGCAGGAAATTTTTCCATCTAAGGAATATTTAATAAATTTTAACAATACCTTTCTTTACAATGAAAACGCATTTTTAGCGAAACAAGTATATGACAAGTTTCATACAAATTTTCAACTTTTTAGACTTACAAATGAAGAAATAAATGCCAGTGTTTCGACTATGATTAAAAAATTTAGCAGAATATTTGATCCTTTAACTGTTTTAGGTTACACTCTTACACAATATAACAACAATGAAAATTTAAATTTAAAAAATGGGTTACCAGTGATGTTTATGGAGTTTGAGTCTCATATGTTTTTTTCTTCATATTTAAAAGAGGTTTTAACTTTTAACATTGATATTGATCCAGAATTGCAAAAACAAACACAGCATGAACTTAAATCATTTTGGTGTGAGGATTCAATTGAGCTTATGAATTTAATTCAAGAAAAAATCAACCATGTTAAGTAAATTTTTTTATAATCTTACATATATTTGTTTATTTTGTGCTGTTTTGCCTATATTTCCAGCAATTTACGGCTTGTCAATAAATGCAAAAAATCTTGATATATTTTTTTATCCTTTTGTGTTGTTTGTATTTTTGGGAATGTTGCTTGCACTACTAAAAATCAAAAGAAAAGACTTTATCAATCCTGGAGAAGCTGTAGTTACAGTCTTTGTCTCTTGGATTCTATTGATATTCGCGGCTTGTTTGCCTTTTTATTTTTATTCGCATGATAATAGTTTTTGGAAGTCTTTTTTGGAATCTACCTCAATGATTACAACAACTGGAATTAAAATTCTACCCTCTATTGAAGCTTACAAACCTTTAGTGTTGTGGCGAGGTATCTTACAATATGTAGGCGGTGTCGGAGTTGTTGTTTTTAATGGTGTTTTTATTAGTGTAAGTATTAAATATGGTGCGTTTAATATTATAAAAACAGAGTTTCAAGATTATGCGCACTGGGATATATATTCTGTTATTAGAAATACATTAATTGCATATATAATCACAACATGTCTTTGTTTATTTTGTGTTATTTTATCAAGAGAGCTATCTTTGATAGATTCTTTGATATATACATTTAGTATTATTTCAACAGGAGGATCTTTGCCTGATAGCATATATGATGTTTTGTTAGGTAGCAACATTCTTAAATGTTATGCCGTATTTTTTATGTCACTAATGAGCCTGCCTATATTAATACCAGCAATTTTATGGAAAAAAAATCTTAATGTACAAATAAACTTAAGTTATATATTTTTCTATATAATGTTTATATATGCCTTTATGTTATTTAAAAATAATGCGGTTTATGTATCCAATGTTGATTATATTTTTAACATTATTAATATTTTTAGCACCACAGGAATGACTCCTTTAGACTATTCAGATTTTATAGTTTCAACTCAAGGGAATTTGGGTATATTGATTATTTTTTCTTTAATTGGAGGAACAACAGGCTCAACAACGGGTGGTGTTAAAATAAACAGACTGTATGCTTTTTTAAAAGCTTTAAAATATGAAACCACAAGAAATGACTCAGGTGAAAGAGATAGTAAAAACCAGCCAATATTAACACATGTTTCGATTTACTTTTTAACTGTATTTATTTTTGCAATAGTTATTAATCTTATTAGTGAAATAGACTTTGGACAGTCTATGTATTGGGCGATTCAATTTATATCAAACACCGGAATGAGTCTTTATGGTAATGATTTATATTCTGACATTTTAACAAAATCTTATATGGATCAAGATATTGTTAGTATTTTTATATCCATAATGCTTATAATTGGTAGAATTGAGGTTTTGTTGTTTTATAGGTTTTTATTTTATACAATTATTAGGTTTCAGAGAAATTAACAAAAACTCATTTCTTGCCTACCCTTGTTTTTTTATATTTCATACTATATCTATGTCTCATTTATATATTGAATTTATGAAAAACGCTATATCATGCCTTACACAACTTTTAATTATCGTTGGAGGACTTAATTGGGGTCTAGTTGGAGCTTTTAACTTTGACTTAGTTGCATTTTTACTTTCATCAATACCTGTATTACAAAAACTAGTATATGTATTAGTTGGGGTTTCTGCGGCTGTTCAAGTAGCTTTCTTGGTTCAAAAAGGTTGTAAATAGTTCAGATGATCTTTTGTCTTGTTGTAAAGATAAAAGATTTTATTTGAATTTTATCACATCTTTGTTATACAAAGACTTAATAGTTTTTGTATAATGTTAATAAGTTATATATCTTATTCAGTTTTACTTGCAGTATTTGCTGATGTTCTTTTTCCTGGACCAAATTTTATACTCTGTACAACCGTTACCGTAAATCAAGGATTTAAAAAGGCAATGAGACTGCTTATGGGTATACTTTTAGGTTGTTTTGCTTGGTGTGTATTTTTAATTTTAGGATTTGTTTCATTGTTTGTTAAATATCCTTTCTTGAAAGATGTTATAAAAACTTTTGGTGCAACATACTTAATATTTTTGGCCGTTGTTATGTTAAAACAAAGTATGTCTAGTGCATTAAAAAAAGAAGTCAAAAAAAGTGAAAGCATATTTGATAAGTTATCCAAGACAAAACTAGGACTTGGAATGCTTGGTTTTATTAATTGCATATTAAATCCTGAAGTAGGGCTTTTTTACATGGTAATGTTCGCAAGAGTTACTGATGTATACGGAATATCTTATGATATTCTTGCTGTTTATTCGTGTTTGTTTATAGCTATTCAATTCCTTTGTTTTTCAGCATTTATTTTGTTTTTTGCTAAGATGCAAAATGAAATAAAAAAAATACTATCAGTGTTGAATATTTTTTTATCATTGATATTATTGTATTTATCTTTCAAGATTTTTTTAAGCATAGGATATCTTAAATCTTTTTTATGATGAACACATTTCAAGCTATTCGTTTTTTGTGGATAAATGCAATTAAACCTTACAAAAGATGGTTTTTTTTAATTTTACAAGCACCACTTTTGAGTGGATTTTATTATTTAATATATACGCATTCTGTGCGTTTGATAGTAGATATAATAGGCAAAGATTTTACATATCGTGAAGTTTTGTATCCTGCTTTTTTATTTATTTTTTCTGAAATATACACCGCAACTATTTGGAGGATTGCAGACTTTGCTACTTGGAAAAGCCAACCATATATGCGACAACATCTTATTTCTGCTGTAATTGATATGATGTTTGGAAAAGAAGTTGCATTTTTTAAAGAACAAACCTCTGGTTCAATACAAAGCCGTTATAAAACAATAATTTCAGATTATGAAGAAATTTTATATGGCTTCATACATCGTTTTTTGCCAAGAGTTGCCGTGTGTTGTATTTCTACTATTGCGGTCGTAAACATTAGCATGAGATTGTCTTTATTTACACTTTTGTGGTCTTTAATCTTCTTCCCTGTGATGATAAGACTGATGAAAAAAATGCAAGTTTTGTCTTGTGCCGCTGCAAATGCAATGCACAATTTAAACGGAGTCGTTGGTGATTGTATTAATAACATGGAAACAGTGTATACATTTGGTCGTCAAAATTATGAGAAATTGGTTGTATCTGAAGAAAATAATAAAAATTGGATTCCAAAAGACATATCTGTTAAAAAATATAATTTCAAAATTCAATTTATAGGCACTTTATTTTATACAACGATGTTGGTCTTTGTGATTTGTGATTTAATTTTTTTAAAAAAACATAATCAAATAAGCGTTGGTCAGTTCACATTTGTGGTAGGCTTGATATACACATTTTTAGATAAAATATGGAGAATTGTTGATGATATAGGTTATTTTATTGAGAAATTTGGCAATCTTAAGGCATCTATTGAATTACTACAACCTGATAAAATTTCTAAAAATAATTCTAAATTTGAATTTAAATTTGGCGAAGTGGAGTTTAAAAATATCATATTTTCTTACGACAAAGGAGATGAGAAGATTTTGAAAAATTTTAGTTTAAAAATCAAAGATAATGAAAAAATTGGCTTAGTTGGAACATCAGGTGCTGGAAAAACTACTTTAACTTCCCTTTTATTTAAGTTTTACACCCCTGACAAAGGAGAGGTGTTGATATCAGGTAACGATATTGAGAAATTTGACTCAAATAGTATTATAGAAAATATTTCATTAATACCTCAAAATATTAATTTATTTAATCGTACGATACTTGAAAATATCCAATATGGAAATCTCAATGCAACTCAAGAAGAGGTTGAGGAGGCTTGTAAAATGGCAAATATTCATGATTTTATTATAAATCTTCCTGAAGGTTACAATACAAAAGTTGGAGAAAAAGGAGCAAGAATTAGTGGTGGTCAAAGACAAAGAATTGCAATTGCAAGAGCTATATTAAAACATGCCCCAATTTTGATACTTGATGAGGCAACGTCAAGCTTGGATAGTGAAAGTGAAAAAGCAGTACAAGACGCTTTGAACAATTTAATGAAAGACAAAACAGTTACCGTTATTGCAATTGCACACAGACTTTCTACTTTAAAAAACATGGATAGAATTGTTGTGTTAGACAAAGGAATAGTAGTAGAAGAGGGCACTCATCAAGAGTTAATCAAAAAAGATGGACTTTATAAAAAACTGTGGCATCACCAACAGATGATATAAGAGTATTATTTATTTTATGAAAATAGCATTTGTTGATTCTGGTGTTGGAGGCTTGCTTTTTGCAATTGACATGATTTCTAAAGCAAGAACTATTTACAATCTTGATGGTTTTGAGTTTTTTCATGTTTCAGATTACTCTAATGTGCCATATGGTTTAAAATCTTCCGATAAAATTTTCAGTTTAACAAAAAACTTACTAAATGTGTCTTTAAAATATAATGCCAATAAGATTGTCGTTGCTTGCAATACTGCATGTACAGTTTTAGATAACAATATTACATCAGAATTTAAACTGAAAGGCGTTGATTTGGTAAACATAATACAGCACAGTGTTCAAAAAACTTTCCAAGAGCTTTCAGGGGTAGAAGAAATAAACTTGCTTTTACTTGCTACCAAAAGAACTGTTCAAAGCAAGAAATATCAAGAAGGCTTTGTAGAATACGGAAAAAAAATTGGTAAAAAAATTACCGTAATTCAGCATTATCCTGTTGAATGGGAATCTGAAATTGAGGCAAATTTTGCCAATAATAATCCAGATCAAATGGTCGAAAAAGAATTATCTCATATTCATGAATTGATGGGAGATGAGAAATTTCAAACAATCAACTCAGTTGCTATGTTTTGTACTCATTATCCAATTTTGCAGTCACAAATTAAGTCTTATTTCGACAAACATTCAAAGAATTCAGTGGAATTAATTGCACAAGGTGGTTTATTTTTTGATGAACTTAAAACAGACAAAGGTTCTGTCAGCAAAGACGCGAAAATTACAATTAATTCTCTTGACGCACACAATGCAAAAATCAAAATTCCTGATG
>CAXNCX010000026.1:0-10711 GCA_964201065.1 Candidatus Deianiraeaceae bacterium
CAAAAATAGAATTAATCATGCAAAATACTTTGGAAGCTAGGATGGAGTATTTTCAAACAGTAATTAACGAGCTTCAAGCGAAAGTTAACATAACAAATGAGGATAGTGAATTGTTGGAAGCTTTAAAACAAGGCCAAAAAGAACTTCAAGATGCACAAACTAACTTTGATAACAAACTTAATGTACTTGAGAAAAAAGAAGCAGAATTGAGAACGAATCTTAATCAACTTAACAGCGGTTTTAAGAAGAACTTCAGTACTTTTAAAGCAGGAATAAGCCAGAATTTAGATGAATTTAAAAAAGAAATAGAGAAAAAGCTTAAAGAAAATGGCAACAGTAAAGAGTTGCAAGAATTAAAAAATCAAATTGAAGACATTGAACAAAAGCAAAAAGATTTAGACGAACAAAAACAAGAATTTGAGGACTTTAAAAAAGAAGTTAATGATAATATTAATAACATAACTGACCTTGTTGATAAACATGAAGAAACATTAAAAAAACATGGAGAGCAATTAGATAAAAATGCTAAAGATATTATGTTAATTAATGAGGAACTAGAACAGAATAAAAAAGAAAAAGCAGAATTGGCTAAACAAATTCAAGAATTAAAAGAAAAGACAAATGAGAACAATAAAAAGATTGAAGACATAAAAAATAACGAGAAAGTAAAGGAAGAAGAGCTAAAAAAACAACAACAAGAAATATTAAAGAAGATTGCAGGACTAGAGAACGATAAAATAACAAAAGAAGAGTTAGACAATATTAAACAAGCCTTAAAAAGCCAAGAAGAGATAACAATAGGCTTACTGGAAAAATATGCAACAGTTGATAATATTAAAGACTTAACGACAGAGATTGCTAACTTAAAAACAGCACAAGCAGAGTTTAAAAACATACAAGAGAAAAATCAATCAGAAATCGAAGTGTTAAATGTGGCAAGTCAACAATACAAAACAAGCCTTGAAGAACATAAAGCAAAACTTAATGAACATGATGAAAGATTAAATGGCTTAGAGCTTGCAAAGATTGAATGGGAAAAAAATATTCAAGAAATTAAGCAACAGCTAGAAGAACAAAAACAAAAATCTGATAAGGCAATTAAAGAGACTGAAGCTAAAATTCAAGAACTTACAGAGGCAGATAAAAAGCTTGAAGAAGATTTAAATACTAAAGCTAGCTCGGAAGAATTAGAAGAAGCAAAAAAACAAACTCAAGAACAAATTAATACTCTAAAATTAGATCTTGAACGGCACAAAGCAGAGCAACTGAAAATTCAAGAACAGCAAACAGCAATTAACGAAGCGTTGGATAAAAAAATTGATGGTGTTCAGGCTGATTTAGGGCTAAAAATAAATAATGTAAATCAATATTTAGAGACTAATTTTAACAAATTAGAGCTGGAAAATAAAAAGCTAGAAGAAGCCTTAAAAACCAACAACTCGGAAGCAGAAGCTATAAAAACAAACATAGCTACAATTCAAAAAGATATTCAAAAAAGTAGCTTTGAACAACAAGATTTAGTGTTAAAATTGCAAAAAGAACTTACAGAAAAGAGTTCTGAATTTGAAAAACAAATTGCTGAAGCAAATAACAAGCTTAAGACAGTGGACAGTGTAAGTGAAGAAGAAAAGAAAAAATTATCAGAGAAAATTAAAAACGATGAACTTCAACATAAAGCAACCTTAGAACAGCTTGAAAGTAGCAAGGAAGCAATTAAAAAATTGTCAGAAAATTATAAAAACTATGAAGATATAAAAAACAAAAACGATGCTTTGCAAAAAGCTTATGAGAAAATAAGCACAAAACAAGACAATACGGTTTCACAAGAGGAATTGAATAAAGTTGTAAGTGAAAATCAAGTATTAAAAGCTAAAGTTGATGAGTTTATAAAAGCAAACCCAAATCAAAATATCAACACCGATGCTTTGCAAAAAATGATGAATCAAGTTATTCTTGAGTCATCAAGGGCGCAAGAAAATAGCTTAAAAATGCAAGAAGAAATGATGAAAAGACAAGGAGATGTGCTACTTGAAATTCTTAATAAAAACAACAACCTTCAAACACAAAATCAAAATAATATAAACACAGAGACAGAGAATCAGCTTAATTTAGCAATGAATGGAAAGCTTACTCAACCCTCAGGATCTAATAATATAAATAACGCAAAAAATATAGTTGTCGATAACTACAATAAACTTGCAGAGAATTTTAATGAAATTTTTACAAATCCTGAAGATAGAAAGATTGGAGGAGATGTTGATAAGATTCATAATTTATTAGCAGTCATACAAACGATATACGGATATCATTTTGATTTACCAAGTGCCATAGAGATATTAAAAACAAAACCAAGTTATGACACTTTCGCAAAATTTTGTGCAGGACTTCTTAAAGACGGAGTTGGTCAAAATGGTATAAAACTTAACGATAAAGGGCTTCAGTTTTATGAAAATTTTATAGTTTATGAAATAAAAAATGGCGGACAGTCTAAAGTTGTTGTTGATAATTTTAACAAAGAAATTTCTGCAGAAAAAGAAGCACAAATTTCACAAGCATCTGGTAAGCTTGGACAGGCGACTTTATTGACCGATCTCTATGATTATAAAAATGATTTAGTATTTACTGAAAAAGATCCTAACGCCTATCTTCAACAAGATTTCTCTCAGGAAGTTTTAAAGGCGGTTAAGAATTTTGATGGTACTAACGGATTGTTTATAACTGGCCCTGCAGGTTCGGGAAAAACATTCAGTCTTGGTCAAACTTTGGCAAATTTAAAGGGCTCAATTGGTAATAATGTTGCCGTAATGAATATTAGTGGTTCCGCAATACAATCTGCCTC
Source organism: Candidatus Deianiraeaceae bacterium (assembly GCA_964201065.1). GTDB lineage: Bacteria > Pseudomonadota > Alphaproteobacteria > Rickettsiales > Deianiraeaceae > CAXNCX01. The sequence goes on from CAXNCX010000026.1 coordinate 2,840, forward strand.
AGGGACTTATCACGGTGCAGATGCTAAAACAATAGAGGACATTAAACGGTGGTCTGAAACTGAAATTGCATGCGGAAGGGTACCCGTTTTATGTATTGACGAAATGCAGACATTATTTGGAAATGACAATGGAAGAAAATTTTTGGATAATTTAAAAGGCTTAGTAACGGGTGAAAAAATTGTTATAATCGGAATGACAACTCAGAAAGAATATGAGAAATATATTCTTCCATTAATAGCACAAGATGAAGCTTTAGCTAGAAGATTTAAAGCATATCCATTTCAACTTATGCCGTTTAAAAATGCGAAAGATAATTTAATTTCAAAAATTACAAAAGATTATCCGATTGACTCATTAGCAGCAGAAGATATAGCTTCAAGACTTATGTCGTATTCAGAATTGATGTATAAAAATGTAAGACCTGCTTCTTATAATATTGCCTTAAGAGGTTTTGAGTCTTTAGTGTTAAAAGTTCTTGGTTCAGAAAGTATGTTAACAGTTAAGGAATTGCGTGATCAAAGATATAAGTTAAGTACAAAAAACAAAGAAATTGCTTCTTTAAAAGAACAAATAAAAACAGAAAAAGAAATGGAATTGGAATATGTAAAGTCAATTACATCAATTTATAGTGGATTTAATGATAACACTCTAGCACCAAACTCTAAAATTATTGAATTAAGTGATAAATGTAGTAAACTAGAGGCTGAAATTTCCAAATTCCAAAACTCATATTCAGACAAAACAAACAAAGATAAAGTCAGTCAAAATAGCCAAAAAGCTGGCCTTTTACAAGAAACACGGAAACAATTAACAATTAAAATTGAAGAATTAATTCCAGATAGTAGTATAGAAAGTAAAAAAGCATTAGAAGATAAAATTATAAACTGTATTAAGTTAAAAAACTCAATGAGAAAAAATACTGAAAGTCTTGCGATGAACGAAGTTATGTTGGAAAACTTAACAAATAAGATTCAAGAGCTTAAAAAAGATGAAAGTATAAAATTAACAAGTAACAAAATTGTAGATGAAGACTTGTTAAATGCTGTTCGTTTTGAAAACTTAAACACACTAAGAACATTTAATCCTCAGCCATCTGATAAAGTTTTGTTAAAAAAATCTCATGAATTTAAAAACTTCATAAATAACAACATCGAGAATGATAAAGAAATTGAATTAGAAAGAGACTCTATATTAAAAAGTTTGGGTTGCAATTTAGAAGAAGACGAGAAAAAACAAGATCCAACAACAGAAGCTCAAACAACATTAGACGACACACAAGATCCAACAACAGAAGCTCAAACAAACATTTTCAACACTCCAAAAAGCATAGATTCAGAAATGCAAACTCAAAGTAATGATAGTATTTCTAAATCCGACAATTTTTCAAAGAATTATCCAACAAAGGGTTACTCTAACCTTGATGTTTACGATCAAGAAACTGTAAGAAAACAGCTTATAAACCAAGCGATGCAATCAAGAATAAATCCAGTTAAGACACCTACAAATAACCTTAATACTGTTAATAGTGGTCAAAAAATAAAAGTAGGTTAATAAAAATAAATTGATTTTTTATTTTTATTAGTCATAAGTTGTTCTGCTGAATCTAAATTTATCTACATGTCACTTCTTAAGGAAAGAAAATCTTATAAACCATTTGATTATCCATGGGCTCATGAAGCGTTTATTAATCAAAACGAAATGCATTGGTTACCTAGTGAGGTTGATCTTGGACATGATAAAATTGACTGGGAAGAGAATTTACATCCTGCAGAAAAAGCACTTTTGACTAATATTTTGAGGTATTTTACACAATCTGACATTGATGTTAATGAAGGCTATCTTGGTAAATATGCTAAAATTTTTAAACCTGTGGAAGTTAGAATGATGATGTCCGCATTTGCAAATATGGAGGCAATACACATTCATGCTTATTCAAATTTAGTTGATACGCTGGGAATGGATGATAAATTTTATACAGAGTTTTTGAATTATAGAGAAATGGCTGCAAAGCATGACTTTTTGTCACGATTTTCAATTGATAGTATGCAGAATATTGCAAAAACAATAGCGGTCTACTCTGCGTTTACAGAGGGTTTGCAGTTATTTGCTTCTTTTGCGATATTGTTTAACTTTCAAAGACCTGAAGGCGGAGGCAGAATGCGAGGAATGGGTAAAATTGTAGAGTGGTCAATTAGAGACGAAACACTTCATGTTCAGTCGATGACAAGACTTTTTAAAGAATTTATAAAAGAAAATAAAGATAAAATTGACATGGAGGAAATAAAAAATGAGGTTATTGAAGTTTGCAGAACAACTGTAAAACTAGAAGATGATTTCACAGATTTATGTTTTGGAGTGTCTCAAGACATTAAGGGTTTAAAAAAAGAAGAGCTAAAAGAATATGTTCGCTTTATTGCTGATTACAGAATGAGACAGCTAGGATTTGACCCTATATTTAACATAAAGAAGAACCCACTTGAATGGATGGAGGAACTGGTGATGCCAAGACATACGAACTTCTTTGAAAATAGAGTTACTGAATATGCAAAAGGTGCCACAAAAGGTGAATGGGGTGATTTGCATTTTGAGGATTAGTTTTTGTTGTGACTTGCAAAACATTTCGTGATACTTTTTTGGCTATTTTCTACATCTGAAAGGTAAAAACCCATATCAACTATTGAATTCACGAAGCCTTCTTGACTCTTTTGTTCTTCGTTGTAACTGCTACTCGTTTGTTTAGATTTGTTAAGCTTAAGCATTTCTATTTCATTTTCATATTGTTCAATTATACCAGTCACTCCGAATGTACTTTTGTTTTCCGTTATTTCTTCTATCTGCTTACGACTCATGTCTTGAAAAAGAAAACCCATAAAATCTAGCAGCTGATTTTTGTTTATTGATTCTTGAACTGCGTGGTAGTATTCAAGAATTACTGTTGCAGGTTTACGCTGCATATCACTTGGCCAAGTCAATTTTTCAGATACATATTTTAAATGTTCTGTAGTTTGAATTGTAAAAATCTTATCCAAGTCCAAATATCTAGGTTTACCTTTTAAAAAATTCAACTCTTCTACAATTGTTGCTGCATTTTTATCCATTCCAAAATCGTTTGAGGTCGTTATTAGTTTATTTATTGATTGAAGCTGTTTTAATGTAATTTCATTGTTATTATTTAGCAAAAATCCTGTGTTGACACAATTTGAATTGATTGGATGCGTTGTTCTAAAAAGTCCTTGTTGTGTATTTTTTATTCTTAATTCATGATTTAAAGGCGCTATCATTCCAGCATCTAAAGTTATTCCTGGGCTATTTATCCAATTTATTAGTTTGAAAAAATTCACATAAACCGAGATATTAATGTTGTTTTTATTGTTGTATGTTTTAATACTTTCATATATTGGCAGATTATTGAGTTGTAAGTCTTGATGAGCTTCTTGATATCCTGAGATGCTATCATCTTGTAAACTTTCAACTGAAGAGCTATCAAAATTTTCATTGTGTAGTTCTTTTTTAACTTCAAGCTTGAGTTCTTGTTCAAAGGTCTTAGCTTCTCTTGTTTTAGAAATATTTTCTGCGTGCTTTGGGTATAAAGTCTTAGAAACATCGTATTCTAGTTCTCTTATAATATTTTGTTTTTCTTCTTTGTTATCTCCGTTTATATTTTCGATCGCTTGGCTAAATATATCAAGTGGATGTTTGAAATTTATTCTTTTAATAAGCATTTGTGCTTTTTGTGCGTCAAAGTGATTATAATTTGTATAAAAAAAATACATAGATTGCTTCATTGACTCTACTGCTTTTTGTCTTTGATTATCGTCAAGGTCTAGGTTGTCAAAATATACATTTAACTTGTAGTCGTTTTGATTTGCAGTTATGTTCCATTGAGAAATATTATGAAGGTAATGAAATGGTATTTTGGATGTATTGTAGTTATTTTTTAAATTTTTATTAACCCATAAGAAGTTAATATTATTCGGGGTTTTATTTTCAATTTTTTGCATAGTAGTAATAATTTAAGTATATATTTTATTTAACATAAATAACACTTATGTCAAATATTAATTCTATAAATTTTACTTTAATTCTTTTTCTAAAATAAATAATTAGCGTTTAAAGTTAGAGATGAAAATGAAAAACATCCTTGTTGCAATTGAGTCATCTTGTGACGATACTGCTGTTACATTGCTTGACTTTGATGGCAATATTATTGCAGAAAAAAAAGCTACCCAAATTATTCATAATCAATATGGAGGCGTGTACCCAGAGATTGCCTCTCGTGAGCATCTTGTGGCCATTCAGTTGCTTTGGAATACAATATATACAGAGAAAATTAAACAAAAATATAAAATATCACACATTGCCGTCACACAAGGACCCGGATTAGTTGGTAGTTTGCTAGTAGGCGTTATGTTTGCAAAAGGTTTGTCTGTTGTTTTAAATGTAGAAATAATTGGAATTAATCATTTGGAAGGCCATTTGTTTAGCTGTCAAATTAATGATACGGTTGTATTTCCTTGTTTATTTAATTTATTTTCAGGCGGTCATACAATTATTGTTTATGCAGAAAGTTGGTTTAATTATAGTGTTTTGTCTCAGACAATTGACGATTCAATAGGTGAAGCATATGATAAGGTAGCAAAAATGCTTAAACTTGGATACCCCGGAGGGCCAATTGTTGAAAAAATGGCGGAAAGTGGAGATGAAAATGCGATAAAGCTTAAAATTCCTATGCAAAATGAAGTAAATTTTTCAATGTCTGGGCTGAAAACAAACATATTAAGAATTCTTGAAAGCATTGAAGATTTGACGCAAAAACAAATTTTTGATATTTGTGCAAGCTTTCAAAAATGTATAATTAGTACCATTTTTTCTAAAATTAATATGTGTCAAAAAACCTATAAATCAATTGCGCTTGTTGGGGGTGTTTCTGCTAATTTAAAAATTCGTGAAGCATTTGAAAATTTTGCGAAATCAAAAAATATTAAATTCGTCTGTCCTGACTTAAAATATACAACAGACAACTCTACAATGATTGCATTTTGTGCTTTGGAGAAATTAAAAAATCAACATAGTTGTTCAAGTCTAGATTTTTCCCCTAGGAGTAGATGGATGATTTAGTGATTTTTTACTTTATTTAAATACTCTTTTGTTTTGATGTAAAGCTCAAAAACCTTGCATGCAAGACAGTAGTTAAAGAATGCAAACAGACCAGTTGCACATGCAATTGACAGTACAATTAAGTAAAAAAAGATTAAATTTATATTAGATGTGTATGATAAAACCAGAATTAAAGACATCAATCCGCCGATTTTTAATGCAAAGTCATTTTTGCCAGAATCTATCATTTTTGCTGGAAATTGACTGGAAAATTTTTCGGCAGTGATTGAAAGCAAAGAATATTTATTTAGGTTGAAAATTCTGGTTAGAAAGTCAAACAATATAAAAAGTGAAATGAAGTTGTATTTTATTGCTGTAATGCTCAAAAAGCATACAAAACTGGCAACAATTCTTGCGTGAATTTCGTTAATTTTTTTATGTGAAATAGGGCAGAACATAGAGTAAATTATTTATTTAGTGTTAGCAGGTGAATTAAATGATAAACTTGATTTATTCCAAAGCATAGAATAATAAATCCTCCGATTTTTGATAAAATTAGCAACTTTTTTTCGTTGAATTTTTTATGAACAAGACTCATTATTGTTGACACGGTTGTGTAAAAAAGAGTTGTTCCACAAAATCCACCAAATATAGCCGAAACTGGGTCATTAAGTTTTGCAGAAAGCGATGCAAACAAACCTGCATATGCTATAACTGTTGTTGGAGAAGAACCAGTTAGTAAAAACATTCCAAGCCAAGTTTTAAAAAGTGTTTTATGTGCAACTTCTTTTGATTTTCCAACTTCTTTTTGTAGTAAAAATTTAAATCCTAAATAAAACAGTATACAGCAACCAAAAATATCAAATAAAATAGATCCATTAAGGTATTTTTCAACTTTGTGTATAAATAAAACGGATGTTAGTATGTATACAAAATCCATCATAGTAACACCCATTGCAGCAACTATTCCATGTTTTACTCCACGGGTTAAAAATGTGTTTACGAGTGTTAAAAAAACAGGACCAATTGCAAGAAGAATTGTGAATGTCAAAAGGGTTGCTTTTAAGAATGTTGGTAAGTATATCATATGCAGTTTTGTATATTATCTGATTATAATTTTATTTTGCAAATTTTTAGGCTTTTTCATTTTACAAGGTGATCTATTATTGTTTTTGCAAGAGCTTCTTTATTTAAAGTCATCAATCCACATGCACACCAAACGGCTATCCACATTGCGGAATTTAAATATTTTGAACTTTTTTGAATTATTGTTTTGAAGTCTGATTTAGTGGGTTGCCTGCAAGGCTTGTTGTTGCTTTTTATTTCAGTAATTAATAAATTTAAATTTTTGTTGATTTCATTTATTGATGCGTTTATTTTAATTAAATCTTCTTGAATTTTTTGAGTTTCCGTGGCAGTCTTTTTTGACATATTAAAAAGATTTAATTCTCGTAAATATAGATAAATTTCACCTCTTTAATTGTCAAATATCTCATTTAAGATTTGTTTTTTGTTGCCCTATTTGGCTTTTTAAAAAGAAGTAGTATTTTTTCTAACACTAACTAATGAACTTGAGTAAAATCCAAACCAAAAACCTACCACGCCGTCTACAATTTCAAAATATCCTGTATTTTGTAAAATTTCTATAAACTGACTTGAATTTGTATTTTTATATAGTGTAGCGAGAATTATTAAATATGCTATGCAGAAAAAAATAGTTATTATTGGCTTCATTAGTGCTATTAAATTTATTATCCAATTTGTAGTTTTTGTGTATATAAATTTCTCGTTTTGCGAATTTTGTTCAAAATTTTTAAGATAAACTTCGGCTTTGTTTTCAATATCAGTTTGGCGTGTTTTCTCTTCTTCAATTTTCAGTCCAAGTTCATATTGTTGCTGATTTAATTCAATTTTATGAAGATGTTGTTGTTCAATAAAGTCTAAATTTATTTTTTGTTCTGCTTTTTGCTTTCTAATTGCAAAAAAATCTGCAATAATTTTGGTTATCGTTCCTGCAATAATACTGGTTATCATATTAATACATTATAAATTCTAAAAAGTCTTTCACGAATGTTTTTAAGTATTGTTTTAAAAGTGAAATTTTTGATTCATTGATGTTAGTTGAAAAAACTCTAAGCTCGTCTATTCTTCTGTTTTTCAAAGCAGTTGATGGTCTTCCTTTGATATGAATCCATCTCATCCATTCTGTTTTTATTTCAATTAAATTGGCAGGATTTTCGTTAATTTTTTGAAGAAGTGTAGACTTTGAAAACGCTGCAACTCCAATGTTGTAAACAAAACAAGTTACTGCTATAAATTGTTCTTCGCTTAGCGTTGCTGTAATAAGTTTACTTAAACTTGCTTGAATTTGGCCAACTCTTTCATTAAGCATTTTTTCAGCTTCTTCGACGCTAATTCCATCTTTATATTTCTCTGGTTTGGAAACTCTACATCCCCAGCCGATTGTATAAAAACCACCTTCGCATTTGTAAGGGTATACTTTTGTTTTTGGATTGTTTTGTTCATCCAGTGTTGCAATTGTTGTTTTGTTTTTTGAAGTTGATGCAAGTCCTTCATGTTTTTTAATTAGATCGGTAGACATAGTAGTAATAAACTTATTTGACAAATATTTAACATGTAATATTTTTAGTTCATGTAAGCAAAAAAATGAGCCGAGATATATTAAGCACATTTATTAAATCAAACAAGCTAGATTCTGCAGGGGTTTATAAGATGTTTTCTGATGTTGAAAAAGTTATTTATGTAGGTAAAGC
>CAXNCX010000027.1:0-10672 GCA_964201065.1 Candidatus Deianiraeaceae bacterium
CGATCTCATCGTACCGCCTCTTTTGAAGCGAATAAAGTCGTTTTGGATAAAGTTAGGGTGTTGGTTTAGGGAAAATCCAAATTTATCAATTTCAGTTGGTTTTTTAGTGCTTTCAATAATTTTTCTTAAATATAAATGGTCTGGAGCAGTTGGCGGTCTAATTTCATTTTATGGTCTTATTTATAATGCAATTTCTAGTGAACACTCCGCAAGAATTGGGGTTATTGCAGATACTACGAGAACTGCAATGTCACAGTTGAAAGAATTAAAGGACGGCTTGCTTGCCGCTGAAGCAATGCGAATGAAATTACTTCAAAAACCAATGCCTTGGCAACCTTGGGGCGTTTTTATGTTTTGTAACAATAAAAATCAAAATTACATAAACCTAGAAGACAGAGTTCGTATTAAATATGACAAAGAAACAAAAAACTTAAAAATAGAAATTTACGATCAAAAGCCTATAACTATAGATTACAAAAAAGATTACACAGGGTTTAGTTATGATAAAAATAAGTTTGATTTGGTTTACAAAACACTTGAACTTCGAGTTGAAACAATAATAGACATTAGAGCAACAGTTGAAGGATTGGCAACAAATTACGGCTTTGTGCCAAAAAAAGTGGCAGATGCAATAAATGACAGAGTTGAAAAAAGAAGTCCAATCATAAGTATTAAAGAAATAATTGATGATGAGTTTGATAAAAATAACATCAATAAAGCTAAGCTTCACGGATTATGGCTTCACGGAGCTGAATTATTTGAAGCTTGCTTTCATGGAGCGTATTTAATCTCAATTCAGTTTCATGGAGCAGCTTTAGTCTCAGCTGAGTTTCATGGAGCGAATTTAACATTTACTGAATTTGATGGATCCAATTTAAGTAAAGCTAAATTTTACGGAGCTATTCTAAAATACACTTGCTTTCATGGAGCATATTTAATCTCAGCTGAGTTTCACGGGGCAGATTTATCTTATGCTAAATTTCAGGGAGCTTTTATCTCAAGACTTTTCAATAGCGACAAAGACCAAACCCTCCTTGAACACATTGAACAACACAATGGCATTAACACAGACCTCGGCTTCCCCGACTTCACAGGTGTTCAAAACCTTCACACCGCCATTTTCCACGACGATGTGGAAGACATCGCAATCATTGAGGCAATCGCCAAGCGTTTTAAAATTAACCTTCCAGATGGCTGGCAACTATTAAAATATAGAAATAAACAACCCAAACCTTAGCCCAGCCACTTGACACCTCAAGCAAAACTGCTATAATAAAAGAAAATAACATGGAATCCGAGCTTAAATGGACAATGAACAAACCGCAGATAATCAAAATTCAAACGCTGTTATCAATATTTTTTTACAACTTTTTCATTAGTTTTTCAATCGCAAAAGAAGTCTACGGACTCCAAATTTCAATAACTCAAAAAATTTTCACACTAGCCTCAATGGGCTTTATAATTTACATCTGTTTTTACATTTTTTACTGGCTTTTGTCCTACAACCTACAACTTATTCGGTTTGTTTTTAGCATTGCGTGTTTATTTTCAACGCTTTACAATATCCTTCTTTACAACAAAATTTACGCAACAACCGACGACATAGTTTATATTTTAAAAAACATGACTTTCTCAAATTTTCAGTTTTTTTTCAGCAAAAGGCACTTCATAATCTTATTTTTATTTTTAATCGCTCCGTGCTACTGGATTTACAAAACCCAATTACCTCAAACCTCAGGGCAAATCAAGTCATTTGATCTCTCTGAGTGGTTTAAGCAAAACACAAAAACATTCATAAATTTAGGCCTAATGCTCATCATATCAGTCACGCTCAGCCCAAATTCTTTGAATATAATAGAGTTTATGTTTAAAAAGTACGAACCTTTTAGGTTTTTTAACGCAATTTGGATTTATATTTTTAAATGAGCTTATTTCACAAAATTACTTGACTTATAAAAAATAAAAGAGAGTACTTTTTGTACTTGGGTGGTTAGCTCAGCGGTAGAGCATCTCGTTTACACCGAGGAGGTCATAGGTTCAAATCCTATACTACCCACCAGTGCAATTACTCAAAAAAAATCACAGAATTTTCAAAAAAATAAACAGTGTTTTTAGTTTACCTTAAAACACCTCTTTTTCCACTTCATCGTAATATTTTGCTGTTACGATTTTCAGTTGCTTTTTGATGTAATCTGGTATTTCGTTGACATCTTTTTTGTTTTCAAAAGGCACAATGACTGTTTTAATTCCCGCACGAATTGCAGAAGTCAGTTTTTCACGAAGCCCGCCAATTGGAAGAACTTTACCTCTTAGCGTAATTTCGCCCGTCATTCCGACTGTATTTTTAACTTTTTTGTCAGTCAAAAGAGAAATAATCGCAGTGGCAATAGCAATTCCAGCACTTGGACCGTCTTTTGGAGTTGCCCCCTCTGGAACATGCAAATGTATGTCGTATTTTGTAAGTTTTTCTTTGGATATTTTATATTTTTCTGCATTAGCTTTAACAAAAGTAAATGCCGTTTGGATAGATTCTCTCATGACCTCTCCAAGTTTTCCTGTGTTTCTAATTTCACCCTTTCCATATGGAAGAAGTGCGGTTTCGATGATCAAAGAATCCCCTCCGAAGTCTGTATACGCAAGACCATTTACAATTCCAACTTGAGATTCGTCGTCAATTACGCCGTGTTCGTATTTTTTTTCTCCAAGAAGTTTGTAGACTTTTTGGCAAGTTATTTTTATTTTTTTATTCAAAATCTCAGGTTTTTCAAGAATTTCAATTGTAATTTTTCTGAGTATTTTTGCAATCGCTCTGGATAGATTTCTAACCCCTGCTTCATGAGTGTAGTGCTTTATGATTTCATTAATTGCGGCGTCCTCAAATTCAACAGCGTCTTCAAGATTGTGTTCTTTTATCTGTTTTTGAATTATGTATTTTTTTGCAATAAAAAACTTCTCCTGCATGATATAGCTTGGAATATCAATTATCTCCATTCTGTCTTTTAAAGGACCCGGTATGTTTAAAGTATTTGCAGTTGCAACAAAAAAGACTTTAGACAGGTCGTATTCTAAGTCAAGATAGTTGTCCATAAATTCGTGATTTTGCTCTGGGTCAAGTGCTTCCAAAAGCGCAGAAGCTGGATCGCCCCTGTGTGCACCTGTGTCAATTTTGTCTATTTCGTCAAGTAAAATCACAGGGTTGTTTGTTTTTGCCTTTTTTAATGAAGAAATTATCTTGCCTGGCATTGCACCGATATATGTTCTTCTGTGTCCTCTAATTTCAGCTTCATCTCTGATTCCACCTAAGGAAATTTTAATAAATTCCAAACCTAAAGACTCTGCAATTGCCTTTGAAATGGTTGTTTTTCCAACACCCGGATGACCATGAAGACACAAAATTGAGCCTTTTGCAAGATCTTTTGAGTAAATCTTTTTTGCAATATCTTCAAGTATTCTTTCTTTAACTTTATTCATTCCGTAGTGACTTTCTTCTAAGATAGCCTCAGCTTCTTTGATGTTTGTTTTGTATTTTGTAAGCTTGTTCCATGGCAAGCTAAAAACTGTATCAAGATAGGTCTTAATTATAGAGGTTTCCATGTTGTTGTGTGTGTGGCTTGAAAGTTTTTTAATTTCTTCACTAATCTTCTCATGAATATGTTTTGAAGCTTTTAATTTTTTAAGCTTTTCTTTGTAAGAAGAAACTTCGTCTTCAATGCTATCATTACTGCCAAGCTCTTTTCTTATTGCTTTTATTTTTTCATTTAAATAATATTCTTTTTGAGAATCATCTAACTGATTTTTAACTGCTTTAGAAATTGCATTTTCTAGCTTATTTAATTCATTTTCTCGTTCCAGTTCAGTCGCAAATAAGAAGAATTGTTCTTTAATTTTAGAAATTGACAGAATTTTTTGCTTCACCGAAGACTTAAGTTCAGATATAAAAACAGAAGTATTTATATATTTTGCATAGTAGTCAAAATCATCTTCATTTTCTAAAATCGAAAGAATTTCTTTGCCTATGTTTGCATGAAGAAAGTTTTGAATTAATTGATGAGTTGATGATTTATTTTTTTCGTTTTGCTTTATCTTAGACTCGCAAATTCTTTTCAAATTTTCAAGCTCATCTTTTAAGATTATATTTCTGTCTTCATAGTCAAAATCAAGAAAATTTGCTTTCAAAAAAACATCACAATTTACAACGGATTCCAATTTTACTCTTTTTCCAGCAGAAATAAGAAGTTTAATACTTCCATCTGGTAAATGTACAGTTTGAATAATCTCGCAAACAACACCTACAGACTCTAAGTCATCAACATCGACATCGTCTTTGTTGTCATTTTTTTGTTTTACAACAAGTATATTCAAGTCATACTCATCTGTTGCTATTTTAACTGCATTCATCGAAAAGCTACGACCTATAAATATCGGATAAACGACATCTGGCATCATTACGAAGTCTTTTACGGGTAGTATTGGCAAGGTATTCATCACTTTATTCATTATTAAATAAATCTTTTAATTAGATATAGTAATGGAACTGTAAATATCAACCCATCAATTCTATCTAAAATTCCACCATGACCCGGAAGCAAGCTTCCTGAATCTTTAATTTTTGCCAATCTTTTAAAATAAGACTCAGTAAAATCGCCGACTTGAGATAAAATTGAAATTACTAAACTGAGAAAAATTTCAATTAAAAAACTTTTTCCCGATTTAGTAAAGATTAGATAAATTTGTGAAATTGTCATAGCAAAAAATATACCACCCACAAGCCCTTCAAAGGTCTTGGCAGGACTTATTTCTGGCATAATTTTGCGTTTACCAAAGTTTTTTCCAATAAAAAAAGCACCAATATCAGTACTAAAAACACAAACAAGAACGAATATAAGATTTTTTAAACCCTCAGAAGTACCTGATATTTCTAGTATCATAAAAGGTATTAAACTTAAATATACTAATAAAATTGGCTTAAATTTTTTAAACTCCGAAGTTGTTTTTTCAAGAATATTGTCAGCTTCTTTAACTATATTTACAACACAAAAAGCCATGTATAAATTTAAAAATATTCCTCGAAGCGTAAAAGCTAGAATTGTTACAACAAAAATACATACACCTGTAAAAATTCTAATTGAAAGATTAGGATGTGAGGAAACAAAGTTTAATGTCTGCAAGACTATAAAACACATCAATTCTTTTAAACCTTTCCAAGTCTTAGCTATCAAAATCCTTAAAAAAAGTACAAACAATGCCTGCGCTTTATTAAGTGTGTGTAAAATTTTGTCAAATTCCATATCTTCTATTTCTATTAATGTACCATGTTACTGCTTCGCATAAAGCATGATAGTCAAAATCTGGCCATTTTTTAGGAGTAAAAAATAACTCAGAATAAGCCATATCCCAAAGCATAAAATTACTAATTCTATGCTCACCGCCAGTTCTTATAATTAAGTCTATTGGTAATTTATTTTTCAAGTCTAAACATTCTATAAAACTTAGATTTTCTTTCTTAGCCTTTTCATGTGCTCTTATTATCTCATCTTGACCAGAGTAACTTATAGCTATATTAACATCGATTTTTGCATCGATTTTTGGCTCTTTTAAGTTTGTTTGTTCAGTTTTAAGTTGCAATTCTTTTGGCAACATGGACAAGTTTCCTATAAACTTAATATTTGCATCTTTGTTTTCCAAAAAATCTTTGTCATCAAAAGCATTTTTAAAAATCTTCATTAAATTTGAGATTTCGGTTTCATTTCTTTTCCAATTTTCTATAGAAAGAGCAAAAAATGTAATGTTTTTTATGTTTAAATCTATGCAATTTTGAATTGTTTTTTTAACATTTTCAATTCCTTGAGCGTGACCATCAAACATCCTTTTGTTGTTTTCTTTCGCCCATCTGCGATTTCCGTCTATAATAAACCCAATATGATTAGGTAAAACGGAATCAGGAATTGTTATAAAAGTTGACTTATTTGGCATTTGGATTAGTTTGTCTTGGTTGTCTATAAGTTATTCGTCCTTTGTCAAGACTATATTTAGAAATTTCTACCTTGACTCTGTCTCCAAGTCCTATTCTAATTTGAAATTGCTTCATTTTGCCAGATAGATATGTCACTAATTTTTTACCAATATCCAAAGTCACTTCAAACTCACCACCAGGTAATACCGCACTAATCACGCCTTCAACCTCTACAAAATCAGAAACTTTACTCATAACTTGACAACAATTTTAAATTTTTTAACTAACATCTACCTAAGTAATACTTAAAAAGCAAATGATCACTTTACCATTCATTAAGAATAATTCAGACTTTTTTTTAAATGCAATGCAAAAAAGAGGTTTTGAGCTAAATTTCGAAAAATTAATCTTATTAAGCGATGAAAAACAAAAATATACCAACGAACTACAGTCTCTTCAAGCAGAAAAAAATAAAATAGTAGATGAAATTGGAATTGCAATTCAAAAAAAAGAAACACAAAAGATTGAAGAATTAAAAGCGAAAACTTTAGAAATAAATCTTAAAATCAATGAAGTTAAGCCTTTAGAGGAAATCTTTGAAACCCAAATTCAAAACATTTTAGGTACAATCCCAAATATTTTACTTGAAGATGTTCCTCTTGGAAGAAGTGAATTCGAAAATAAAGTTGTAAAATTTTTTAAAGAACCAACTACTTTTAATTTCAAACCGAAACCTCATACAGAATTAGCAAAAAACTATTTTGACTTTGAAAGAGCCTCTAAAATCTCTGGCTCAAGATTTGTAATAACATCTGGAAAGCTTGCAAAACTTGAAAGAGCTTTGGAAACTTTTTTCTTGCAAAAAACAACTCAAGAAGGATACACCGAATACTCGTTGCCAGTCCTTGTAAACTCTTCTACGGTGTTTAACTCAGGGCAACTTCCTAAATTTGAATCTGATTTATTTAAAACTACAGATTCAAAATACCTAATTTCTACAGCAGAAGTGCCTCTTGTAAGCCTTTATGCTAATGAAATTATAGACTATGCAAGCCTTCCAATTAAAATGACAGCAAGTACAAATTGTTTTAGATCTGAAGCAGGAAGCGGCGGAAAAGATGTAACGGGAATAATAAGATTACATCAGTTTAAAAAAGTTGAAATGGTTTCAATCGTAGAGCCTGAAAAATCTGAAGAAGAGCAACAAAAAATGCTTTCAATCGCAGAGTCAATCTTAAAAGATCTCGAAATTCCTTATCGTGTGGCATTGCTTTGCTCTGGAGACACTGGATTTCAGAGTGCTAAAACATACGACATAGAAGTTTGGATTCCCTCACAAGATACATACCGTGAAATAGCTAGTTGTTCAAATACTTTGGACTTTCAATCACAAAGAGCTAAAATTAGATATAAAAAAGACAAAAAAACCATTTATCCACATATACTAAACTCTTCAGCGTTGCCAATTGGAAGAACTTTGGTGGCAATTCTTGAAAACTATCAAAATGAAGACGGAACAGTTAATGTTCCTAATGCTTTAAAGCATTATGTGAATTTTGATACGATATAGAGAATCCTGTAATTTTATATTTTAATTACTTGAATATAAAGTATTTTGTTTTATCTTAAAAAAAACGGAATGTATGGCAAAAATAATATCTTTTTTTAATCATAAAGGTGGGGTTGGAAAGACAACCAATGCTTTTCATATTGCTTGGCAAATGGCAGAAGATGGGAATAAGGTGCTTTTAGTTGATGCAGACCCTCAGTGTAACTTAACAGGATTGACACTTGGAATTGATGATTATGACAGTTTATTCAAACTATATAGCTCTAATACTTCAAACAATATTTATAGCTGTTTAGAGCCATTTTTTAATGGCAAGGTTTCCGAAATATTTCCATCTGACATTACAAACACCAAAAATGCTAATCTTTTTATTTTACCTGGTCATGTTGATATCGCAAAATTTGATGATGAAATTTCTACTGCCATTAAAGTTGCTAGACCAGACAATATGCAAAGAATGCTACCTTTAATTGGTATGTTTAATAATCTTGTAAGAAGAACCGCTACAAAGCACAACATTGACATTGTTTTAATTGACATGAGCCCGAGTATTTCGGCTACTAATATGTGTTTATTAATGGGATCCGATTATTTTATAGTGCCAACGGCTCCAGATTTTTTTTCTCATCAAGCAATTGATTCCTTAAGTAAGGTATTACCAAAATGGCCAGAGGCAGTTAAGTCTTTTAAAGATGATTTACTTTTACCAAGAAACAACCCAAAAATGATTGGAACTTTGCTTCAAAATTATAGGAGGTATGACACTGATGGAAAAAAAGCAATGGCAACAACATTTTCTCAATGGGCAGACAGAATTCGCGACACAACAAATACGAAGTTAATCACTGCACTAAAAAATGCTGACATGGTAATAAGTGAAGATATTTTTAATGCAAATGTACAACATGATAAAGCTTATAATTTAGGTCAAATACAAAACTTTAATACCTTAATACCTAAATCTCAACATTATTCAATGCCAATATACGCCTTAACTGAAAAAGAATTAAACTGGACTGGTGATATTTTAGAAAACGCACTTAAAAATGTAGAAGAAGCAAGAAAAAGATACGCTCAAATTACAAAAAGCATACTAAAGATTATTAATTAAAAAATCAAAATCCTCTCAAAGCCTCATCATTCTTTAAATTTCTAAACAATATCTACATTAAAACTTAGATATTGTTTAGAAATACAACAAGAATTAATAAATAAATTGACATAATTATATTTCTGTGCTACTATTTATTTATATAATTATGTATTTATGTCAGATTTAGGAAATCTTTTATCACTTGTGCCACTATTAAACGGAGGGCTAAATACAACAGCCATAGTCAATAACATAGATACAGCTAATCAAGTCAACACTAGAAGATCTTGGGTTGTGGGTGCTATTTCTGGGATTTTTGGCACTATATTTGGAATACTTAGTCTTGGAGCGTTAATAGGTATTGCAGTTGGAATCGGAAGCTTTATAGTCGGAGGCTTATTAACATATGGCTTTGGAAAGCTGCAAAACTGGGTTACTTTTGGGAGTCAAAAACACAAACACAATCATCAACATGGGAAAAATGAAAACCAACATAAAAATGAGATCGAAAAACTTCCTGAAATGACTAAAGGTGTAAAAGAATTTGAAAAAGTTATATTTGGAGTGTTCTTAAAATTCAGCGACTGTTTGACTCCTTCCGCCGTTAAAATATTTTTAAAAGAATATTTTCAAAATCTTAAAACTACTGAAATAGATGAATTTATGCAAAACATGCAAAGTCGTGTTAAAGATAAAAATTCTTTATTTTTTATTGAAACTGCAGCAAAAGATAAAAATTTACTACACAGAAAACTTTCATCTAAAAACCCAGACGAACTAAAAAAATATCTCGAAGATAGCTCAAATTTTAATCAAATATCAACATCGTTTAGTCCAAGTGATTTCGCTAGCTTTGTAAAAAGTCACTCGGATTTTCCAACAGAGTTAATGCTAAAATATGAACAAGGAATACTCGTAATAAACGCTTGTAAAAGAAACTTACAAGAAGAAAGATCAAAAGGACCTCAATCAGTAGCTTCACAGACAGAACCTGAGCCAAATACACATCAGGAAAACTTACTTCAAGCACAAAATAACCTCATGGCACAAATTTTACAAAATATGTCAAACCAACAACAGATACCTCCACAGGGTAATAATTATGGACAAAACAACATACCTCAAATGTTTAACAATTATGGACCAAACAATCCGCAGACATTTCCAGCTCCACAAGGTAATAATTATGAACAAAACAACATACCTAAAATGTTTAACAATTATGGACCAAACAATCCAATAAATCAAGGTGCAAATCTAAATTTATCGCCATATAATCCTAATACATTAGATCCAAATGGAAGCTTTGGTTTAAGAAACGCACTCCCAAATGGAGTGCGACCTGGAGAAAATCCAAAAGAAGTATATCTTAAAAATAATGTCGTCTCAAAATCAGATCAAGATGAAAATCCATTCTTTAAAAAAAGCGAAACTAATCCAACAGATCAGAAACAACAAAAACCAGTAATTACTATTAGTTTACCAGAAAAGAAGACACCGGAAAATAACACCGAAACTACTCACCAAGAGGAGGAAAAAAAGATCTAAAAAATTAAACCCTTGACTTCAGATTTTGGTGTGGTTTTTATGACGCTTGGAATTGTAGACTTAAAGCCATACTTTTCTGAAAATTCTTTTAACTCAGATAAATTTAAACCACAAAATTTAGCATAACCTAAGTCATTTGAAATTTCATTACGAATTTCAAGTATTGTCATTTTTTTTGCAAATAAAATCTGCTCCCTGTATGAACAAATAGATTCTCTAATTTTTTGAGAAGGATGTTTGTCTATTTTTTCAAACATATTTTCGACGTTTAAAAACTCAGAAATTAATTTCGCAGCAGTAACCTTGCCTATTCCTGGAACCCCAGGTACATTATCACTGGCATCTCCAAGAAGCGACAGATAATCTGGAATTTGACAAGGCTTTATACCAAATTTATCTTCAACATCTGTGGATTTAAAGTATTTTTTACTCGCAATATCAAAAAATGAAATTCTATCATTTACAAGCTGCATTATGTCTTTATCAGATGAAAAAATAGTCGTTTTTA
>CAXNCX010000028.1:0-10650 GCA_964201065.1 Candidatus Deianiraeaceae bacterium
AGGTTAAATTTTTTTAACAAATCTAACTTACCTTCAAGAATTACATTACGTGCATCTAAAATGGCCTTGAAAGCTTTTATATTTTGTCTGTCAAGGATGTATTGGGAATTTTGTGATTTGTTGATATTGTTTTGTAGTTCTTTGATCTCATTTCTTGTTTGTTGAATGTTATCATTAAATAATTTTTTGATATCTGATTCAGATGTGTTATTAATTTTTTTAAAATTTAGTAATTTAAATGCAACAGAGTCTTCAGGAATCTTGATTTCTAATTCTAATTTTTTATTATTGAGTCTGTCTTGCATAATCATTGCTATTATATTACAGCTATACTATGAATTACCAAAAAAAACAAATTAAACTATAATTATTCTTAAAATCTTGATAGATAATGTTTATAGCTGATAGAAGAAAAAATACTCTGAAGCCTCACTTCAAGAAAATTAAGAATTTATAATTAGTTTTCAATCTGCAAATTTTTTGAAAAATGCAATCCTAATGAGAATTCAAACCTTTAAACTGGGTTTTATTTTTTATTGACGACATCAAAGTATTCAGAGAATTTTGTGGCTCTTTGTTGTGTATTTTATTATAAACTTCCGCATATATTGGTTCATCCATAAAAAGTCTGCCTGATCGCATTCCAACCATTTTTTTCTTTTTACTGAACTCAGTGTAAAACTGAATATCATCAGAGCTTTTTAAATACTCTTGTAACTTTGCACTGAAAATATTCTCTTGCTTGTCTTTACCAGTTGTTCTTTTGCTTGATGTTAAAATATCATTTAATTTATCCTTAGCTTTGCTTTCTATAATGTTGTCTACGCTAGACTCTGCTATCTTTATGTTGTTTAAAAATTCTTGTTTCTTTTTTAAAAACTTCTTCTTAAGAAAATCATAAATCACATCATTTGGATTTAAGCTTTGGTTTTTTACTAATTCTGCGTCTAATTCTTTTTTAACTTCTTCATTAACAATACATGTAAAGTTTGTATTGATATTTTTTTCATTGTTGACACTTATCAAATATTTATCTTTATTTTTATCAGCATACTCAAGCCAAGACTTGTGAAATCCTTTAAAATGATGATTATCTATCATGTCTTTAATTTTTAACACTTTACTTTTAAAGGCTTCTTTACTGGTAGTAATTAAATGTTGAAATCTACTTCTTTCTTCTGCACCTCTTAAGGTTATTACAATGTCTCCCTTTCCTCCTTCATTAGTAGTTGAAAATGAAGATAAAAGTTTTTTTAACATTTCTGGCTGAATGTTATTGGTTTTTATTATAAAATCATCTCTATAGTGATGTTTTATTTCAATAGGGTAAGATTTTTCAAGGTTTTCAACGAAATTTTTAATAATCTGATCATCTTGAGCACCCTCTTCTCTGAATTTTTCAGGAACAAATGTCGATTTACCATCGTCTAAAAGTTGGTAATCAAGTGCTTTAACTTCTTTGTAAGACTCATTAATGATTCTTGTTAAAGAATTTTTTATTTCAATGTTATGTTTGTATCTTTTTTTCTCTTCATATTTTTGGCCTATATCGGAAGTTTTTAGCAAACAAGATATGTTAATATTTTTTTCTGACTGGCTCAAAGTTTTGAATTTTTCTATAAAAATACATTTTATTTGCTGATTTTTAAGCTTTTCATGTTCTCTAAGTTCTTTATTTTCATACGATGTTGTTATTTGATTATTAAACTCATCAAACTTTGATGTATCTATTTTTTTAAGTAGAAGCAACTCTTCATAAGTTCCATAAAAACTAAAAACCTTATCTTTGGCTGGTATAGCGATCGTTATTTTATCATTTTTTAAACTATTCTTTGCAAGCTCTGTTTTTATTTTTTCAAATATAATTTCAACATAAACATCCTCTTCTGGTGCCTTATATTTTTGACAATCTTTTGATAAAATAAATTTATCAGAACTGTCTCCATAATGCTCAGCAATTACAAAATCACAATCAACATTTAATTGACAACTTGATTTGATTTCACGTGCAGTATAGTCAAATATAAAGCCTGCTTGTTTTTCATCAACACATCTATGCCTTGGAACGGCTCTAAAATAATCTACTGAAAATACAGTTTCACCATTTGGCAACTTAATTTCATGCATGCCATTATCATATATATCATTTTCATTAAATGGCCCGGATCCCTTAAGTAATTTTGTTGAATTGTTATTTAATATTGTGCACAGTTGTTTTTTTGCATCATTTAAATTAACAGCTTTTATCAATGCACCTCTTATTACTTGCTGAACATTTAATTTATCTTGCACAAGATAATCAGTCTGAGATTTATCTTCTACTTTAATAGAAGATAAGCTGGAATATCCAAGTTGACTAAGTTGATCTAAGTTAATTAAAAACTGCTCTGCACTTGTGTATTCTTCGCCTAACTTATTGTACCTGGAAATAATATTGATACAATTTATATTAGCATGTATCTCATTGCAAGCATCACTGTTATTAAGTTTTTCTAGTTGATATTTATGATTAATAACTCCAGTTACATTCATAATTTCATCCCCTAGGTTAAGAATATCAGGTCTTGTTTTTACATTAATGTGTTGATTAATTCGAAATACATTAATGTTATTAATTTTGTCTTCAAGATCCTCTTTTTCGTCTTCTGTGGCTTGATTAATGATCACATCAGTTAATTTTTTAAATTCCAATTCAATATTTTTTGCGAGAGTCTTATCTTCTTTTAGATTAGACTCCATTTTTTTTAACAATTTGACTTTTGCTTCTTCATCGCTGATATTGATTAATTTATTCCAGTCTTTTTGAAGATTTTCCTCCATAGTGCTGAATTTTTGTAAATTAGGGATTAGTTGCTCAGTCATAAATACTCCGAATTGAGTATCAAGATTGCTTAAAGTATCAGGTTTGTTGTTAAAATTTTCTTTTACAAAATTCTTATAAATCTTAAATTTTTCTAAATAAATATACGCAATTTTAGACTTGTTTTCTATATTCTGAATTTGTTGAACTTTGCCTTTAAATTTATCCTGTTGTATTCTGTGTTTTTTGTCTATATTTGCTAAATTTCTATTATCTAAAATATCATTGTATCTCTTCAAAAAGTGTGATTTGTCTAAAATAGTTACAGCGCTACCCTTTTGACCTTGTCTTGCTGCACGACCTATCATTTGAATCTCATTTCTTGGATCATCTATAAAAGTCAAGACAACATAAAGACCTTCAGGGTGTTTTGGTTTTATATCAATTCCTCTACCAAGAAATTTCGTTGAAAGCGTTATAGTATTTGATTTGCCAGCTAAATCAAGTTTTTTATCCAACTCCTCAGGATCATCCTCTCCTCTTATAATATTGAAACTTTTCACATCTAATTTAGCGTCTAAAACAAATTTATCTAAAGCTGCTAAATCTTCAAATAAAATAACCGTAGGCTGTTTCTTGCCTTCGTCATCTGTCATTGCAGAATATTCATCATCTCCTTTAATAATGTTAGTCAGCGTATCTGTAAAATTTTCTTGAAAATGTACTCCAAAATTTAATCTTTTGCTTACATTAAATGTTGGTATTTTTAGTCCATGCTCAAAATATTGACCCCATTTTGCTAAAAGATCTGCATCTCCAAGTGTTCCTGTTATTCCAGTAATCTTCTTAATTTTTGGAAATAAATCAAAATCTGTACCATGAGTCATCGACACAGTTTCCTTTGAAATATTAAATATACCACTTCCTTGACGAGAAAATTTTTCTTGTAAAAGACTATGAATGTGATCCGTCCATTTTGAAAATTTATCCGCCTCGCCCTCTTTTGTCAAAATAAAAATCTCTTGAAATCTTTTTAGAACTTCGTTTCCTTCTGCATCTTTAAGTTTGAGATCTTTATCTCCAATTATAAAATCTTTATTTATCTCAAATTTTGAAGCTAAATACACTGAATTCAAATATGCAAATACTTGATCTATAAGCTCTGCTTCTGTCATGCATTTCAGAATTTCTTTGTATATTTTGGGGTTGTCTTTTTTTAATACATTATTAATGAAGTGTTCAACTTTGTTATTCAATAGATCAGGATTATTCTCTTGAATTGCATTGTCTATGTCTTTTTTATGATTTGCATTTTCATAATAGACATTAATAAAATTACACATCAAAGACTCATCAATTCCAGCCGCAAGAATTGCTTTTATATATGCACTATTTTTATTAAAAAATATAGCATCAGCCTCATCTATCAAAACATTTAGATTATTTCGAGATAAGTCTCCGCCTTGTAGTTCATAGTTGGTTAAGGCGAAATATAAGTTTGCAGAACTTGTATAGTATATTGTGTTTGGTTCAAATTCAAGATCTAGTAGGCTCTCTAAGCTTATTTTTTTTACTTTCAATTCAATCAACTCTAAAAACCGCCTACCTTCTTCTAAAGATATTCCTGCTAGTGCGTCAGTTGAACTTGTATACACAGGAATATCGCCCTTAATTGCATTCATTGCAAGAACAAGCGTTGAAATCATAGTCTTACCCTCTCCCGTTGATATTTCTGCTAAGATATTTTTATTATGAACGGCTTGTCTTGGATTTAAAACCATTGCAAGTATGCTATATATTTGGGTTACATTTGCAAATCTTCCAGTTTGTCTATACATCAACTCTCTAAGTATTGCAAGGCAATTTGCAATTTTATCGCTGTGATCTTCTATATTATTGTATGATTTAATATCAGCCAACAGCTCTTTTGTTGTCTTGTGCATTAAATTATACGCGTATCCATTAACAAGATTAAAAATATATTCTATATCTGTTGAAAAACCTTCACTTCCAATAATGAATTCTACATTATCTATTAAGAAGTTTTTTAGATCATTTACATTGTCAATATTTCGTCCATACCAAAATGGAAGATCTTTAATTATCTTATCATTTAAATCTTTAAGCTTAAGAACATTATCATTAATCGTTTTAGCGTTATTCTGTATATAATTTTCAAAATTTTTATGGTATATTTTTTTTGCAACGCTTAATATAAACAACGCATCATTATTATCCGGACTTGCAAGAGAAGGTTCCACATCATCCTTCATTTGAGGCAAAATAGACTCTGATAATTTTTTAAATTCTTTAAATTTTGTTATAGTCCCTGTTTCTAAAGAGCTTGTATCATAGGAGACAAGATCAACTTGCATATTAATATCAGGATTGTCATCATTTTTTTTGAATACAAGCTTTACAGTATCAAAACAAAGTTTCTCTGCACAATTCTCTATTTCTGAGAGCTGTGTAGCATCATCGCCGCATCTAATAATATCTCGATCTAAATGCATATAGTTTTCATATTCATCGAGATTTTCACCAATCTCAATACAACATGTTTTGTGATAATGAAATTCGCGTCTCTTTTCATTGGTTGGTAATTGCTTCATTTTAACCATCATATCACTATATAATGCTATTCTCTTTTTATTATGTTTGACATCCGAAGGTATTTTATTAAGCGTTTCCTGTAACTTTTCCAGCTTACTATCATGTTCTGGTTTTTCTTCGTATATTTCCTTTTTTAAAGCATTGTACTGGACTTTAAGATTCTCAATATCTATAAGTTGAGAATTTAAAACAAGATCATTTTTATAAGGATCTTTACTCTCTTTACTCTCTTGTAAAAGCCTATTATACTCATCCATTTTTGAATCATGATCTTTATTCATTTTGTCTAGCTTTTCTTGTTTTTGCTTATATCTTGTTTTTTCTTCTTCTATTTCTTTTTTTAAATTAGTACTTTTAGTTTCAAGCTCTTCAATCTCTGTCTCAATATTATTGCTAATCTGCGTATAATAATTTAAAAAATCAGTATTTTTATTCACATAATGATTTTTAAATTTTAACAACTTTGTTGCACACGATTTCTTATCTTTACAGCTTCTTTTGTTATTAAATAAAACTTCCATTTTGTTTATAAAACATGCATCTCTAATTTTTTTTAAAACTTCACTGTCATCAATTGTTTTTGATACATTGTTTAACGCCAATTCAATATTATTTATTGAAAAATTTCTTAACTCGGACAACACATCCTCTAAGACAAGATGTGTTGTTTTGTCTTTGATAAACTTAGATAAAGAATTATGTTCTGTAGCTGACTTTAAAATTTTTTGTTTTTTATCTAAATCATGTTCGCCCAACTTGCTGGGATCTTGTAATCTTTCATTTAATATATCAATACATAAATTAAAATTTTCCAATTCATCTGACTTTAAAATAGAAGGAACGCATAAATTATCTTTAAAATCCAAGATATTAGTATTAAGCCCTTCATAAAATTGCTTTAAAGATTCATGAATTTTTTGCAGTTCATTAGCTGCAAATTTTTTTGAATTAAATTGATTTAAAACATCTACCAAAGCTTTTATATCAATATCTTTTTGACTAAATGCTTTGATAAAAGTGTTTTTAAATTCTTTTCCTGATATTCCGATTTTTTCGAAAATATTATAAAGTATTTTGTCTTTATTTTCAGTCTTAAGATCAGAATCAGCAAATGATGTTTTAATAGCATCAAAAAGTGTTTCAGGCTCTACAAATTGAATATCAATAGACTCAATATCATTTAAAATTTTAGCCAATTTGTCTTTATTTTTTAATAACAAGATTTTGTTTTCAAGCGTAAGATCAGGGTCAAAAAATAAATCTTTAACATTCTTATCAAGATTATTAATTTCTACATCTTTTAATTCATCATCGGTCAAAATTTTAACCAACAAGCTAATGTCAAATTTTTCATTTAAAAAATCTTTACTTGATTGAATAAAATTAGTCACTGCATCTAAGTCACAAACTTTGTTAGCATGTAAAGTGGGTATTAAATCTAAAAACAGCTTTATATTCTTATCATACAACGTTTTTAAAGCCTCTAAAAACGCTTCATTTGTTTGTTTACCTTCAAAGTACACATCCCAAATACTGTCCAGCAAGATAAAATCTTTTCTGTATTTTTCATCAAACTTTCCATTAATTTTATGACAAAGATGATATTTAATGCTATCTGGAGTGCTAAAGGTATCCTTATAAGGGTCAATTTTATTTCCAATTTCATCTGGAACACGAGATATTTCTACCGCCTGCTTTTTATCCACAAAAAACTTCTTCAAGCTAAAGAGTTCTAGTTTAGACAAATTGCTTGGCGGGTTTTTGAAAGTTTTTCTTTTTGTGGCAAAATCTTGGTTAGACATACTCTCAAAGGTGCTCAAAACATCTTTATGCTTAAGCTGATTAATATAATATTCCCAGTGGTCATAACGAGATAATTTCTCTAGCAACATCAAACAACCTGACTTTTGTCCAATTCCAAACTGGACAACACTAGCTAAATCATCTAAGGTGATGTGATGATTGTCGTTTATTTTTATCATTTGTTCTATGTGAGCGACTTCAAGTCGTTCATCAGATAGTAAATCTAGCACTGTATTTATTTGCTTTTCTTCGTTTATGCCTTCAATGTATTTTAACCTGACCATCAAATCAAAGACAGTAGAAAGTTTTTCTGTGGTCATTTTGTTAAAGCTTTGATTGGCACAAATAAAACTAACATAAGGACAGTCCGAGTTTAATTTCGCTGCAAGTCTTGTAAGCGTTGCCTTGTCTGCTTTAAATACTGAGTTTTTGATGTCAACAGTGTAATTGGCTTCATTAGGTTTTAGGTTCATATCTTTGCTTATAAAACTAAAACCATCCTTATAAAGCGCATTATGACAGCCGTTGTTTGTTAAATCAAGTTTAGCTGTTAGTAAGTCATTTAACAAATTTTGTTTAAACTCTGTATCTTTATCTTTATGCTTCTCTAAAATATCACATACTCTAGAGAGAATGTTTCTCATGTCTTGTGGGGCTGAGATTGTTATATTATCTGGAATTTTCAATCCTTGATCATTGACATATTTTACAAAAGTATTAAATGGTTTTAAAAATACACAAAAATTAATATTTGCACCACTTGAAATGCTCGAATTAATTAAATTAAAAAATAAATCCTTGTGTGATTTGTCTAATTTGATTATTTTCAAGTACTCATCAAGATAACTCTGTTCAAATAAAGTAGCAATAAATTCTTTTGTATTTTTATTTCCTCGTGGATAAATTTTTAATATTTTCTTAATTAGTTCACTATCTAAACTTTTTAACTTATCAATTCCGTTTTTAAAATTTACTAAATTTGAACTTTTAACATAAGTGAGTTGATCATCACTAAAACTAGAAATAGCTTTATTTTTTTCACTATCTAATAATTCAAGTTTCATGCTATGATCACTGTGCAAGAAAATCCCAAAGTTAACCTTGTAGTCGTTATTTTTTTGATTTAAAATCAGCTTCGGGTTGTAGTTTAGTACTTTTTTATTATGCAAAATTACAATTTCAAAGCCAAGAGGTAAGTTAGAAAAATTAATTTCTCCATGAATTACTCCATGATATTTCGCTAACATTAAAATCTTTGCAGCAATTGGTGTCATTGCTTCAATGTGTCTATTTATAACAGCAAGATCTCCAGTAAAAAAATTCCACATTTCCTTCTCTTGGTCAAGAAAATCTTTAATGTGAGCAAAGTAATCATCGTCTGTATTTAAAACATCAGAGTTAAGTATAACAGGTATTCTTGTACTTATGTTTCCTCTATTTATTAATTGGTCCTCGGTAAGATTGGAAAAATTATCTTCCTGTTCATTTTCCTGTTGTTGTTCTTGCTGCTGTTCTTGTTGTTGTTCTTGTTGATTTTCTTGTGCAACATTTAACTTAACATCGTCAACACCTCTTAATGTTGCTTTCTTTTTTTTATAATCTGGCTTTGTAAAAAGAAAATCTTTTTTTGTCGAATCTTGATTAACAAATTTTTCATCAACATCAGGAAGAATTTGAATGTTTGACATTTCTTCAAATTTTGATATTTTGTATTTTTCTGTGTTTAATCTTTCCTCAGATGGAAGAGTTTCAACGACGCATGAAAAATCAAAGAGCATTTGTATACCCTTGGTGTTCATAAATTTTACGATAGATTCGTATCTTTGCTTGTATTTCTCAATATTTGCAATATCTTGGCTTGGAGAAATCAATTTTAAGTTTCTAATTCCAATTTTATATAATTTCTCTATAATAATTTTAATATCATTTTCTGAGACGTCTTCTTTTTCTATTGTTAAAGTATCGAATTTAGACAACTTAACAATATCTTCAATTTCATCTACCCCATCTAACAAAGACCCAGATTGATTGTTAAATTTTAAATGAAGATCTGAAATATTTCCAGATTTTTCAACAAATGAGAGAATATGTGGTAAAGACTCCGGTGTACATTCTTCCAGCGTTAATTTGCCATCCCATTTTTCTTTCTCTATACACTTTGAATATTCGATATTATAAAGAATTTTGTAACCATCTTCAATTGTATTTATCGATGTTTTTATTTTTTTTAATTTCTGACATACTCTTGCAAAGTTTGCATACTTAGGAGTCAAACAATGTTTAGCAAAATAATCACAATTTTGGCTTATATAAAGTAAAAAATTTCGCTTTATCTTCGCGTATAATTTTTTATCATGTGTAAAATTTTCTTTTTTTGGAAAAAATAAAAATGTTATTTCATCGCTATCTCCAACATTAGACATCTTAAATCTGTAGCATTCTTCATCATCATCAATAATATGACAATCTCTGTAATCATTTATTACCTCTAGATTGAATAAATATTTGACATACTCTATGCCACAATCTTTTGAATCGTCCGTGTTTTGTTCTGCTTTTTTCACATTAGCAATAGATCCTAAGGACTTAGATCCATTTTTTTTAGAAAAAACCAATCTATCATCGTCAAAAACACTCAAAGTATGCTTATCAATAGACCAATTTTGATAATTATTCTTAGATTTGTCTACATTTTTATTTGAATCTAAGTATCTATCGTAGAATTCATCAATTGGATAATTTTTAAAAAATTCATACCTATTAATTTTTTTTAAAAAAAATCGATCATTCTTCTCATTATTAATTACAAAATCAAATAATTTTGTATAAAATCTATCATAAATTTCTTCTTTATCTTGAGTAGAGTAGCCTTCCTCAGTTACACCCGTTTGGACATCATGAACTCTGCCTGTAATAATATCCAAATACATCCTTTTAGATTTTTTTATTAATTGTTGATCGATGTACATTTTAACATCTTGTAAGCTATTAAGTGTGACATCATCAATATCTGTTTTTGTTGGAATTTTTAATGTTTCATAATTTTTAAAATCATAATTCATTAAATCTTTCTTTAAAAATCTAACACCTTTATCTTTTTGATCTTTGTCATAAAACCCCATGTATTCCAGTTTAGAAATCAAAACAAATTTATAAATTTCTTTTTTATCTTCAGAATCTATATCACAACGATCAATTAAGTTATCTAAATACTCAAAAGGAATAAAAGGTATGCGATTTATTAACTCAAGAATGCTGTCTTTATTTTTTGTATTTGTTCCGAGTAAAATTTTATCAATTTCTTCAAGAATATATCTTAAGGAATCTGAGCTAATGTTTTGTTTTTGATCTTTAGCACTCATTCTAGTATAAATAATAATTTAATTATAACAACAACAAAACAAAAAACAAGCCATGCATAGATATTTTTTAAG
>CAXNCX010000029.1:0-10627 GCA_964201065.1 Candidatus Deianiraeaceae bacterium
CAATTTTCTTGGCAGCATCTGAAATGAAAGATAAAGATGAACAGCGTGTGTTGAATGATCTTATTGTTGCATTCCTACCTAAACTAACTCAATTAATCAATGAGTATGTAATGAGTGGACAGAGAGATTGGGGCAATAAAAATAATCTTGTGTATATCAATAAACAATTTTTAGTAAGTTCATTAAAAACATCAATCACAACAATCTTAAAAGATAAAACAAAAGC
This sequence comes from Candidatus Deianiraeaceae bacterium, assembly GCA_964201065.1. Classification (GTDB taxonomy): domain Bacteria; phylum Pseudomonadota; class Alphaproteobacteria; order Rickettsiales; family Deianiraeaceae; genus CAXNCX01. Next base: position 227 of record CAXNCX010000029.1, read on the forward strand.
CATAATGCAAACATTTGACAAAATCTTAAAAGATAGAAGACAGGAAGTAAAGGAAATGTTCCCAAAACCTGAATCCAATAATGATATAAATATAGAGGCTGACAATAGTCAAATTAACAATAAATCCAATAATAGTATAAACATAGAAGCTAATGATGTTAATGGCAATTCAAATAAGCAAGTTGCTATAAAAAAAGAAGAAGATGTTGTAACTCCAGAATCTAAACTGTTTTATGACAATGTAAATGGACAGGCTCAGGATTTAGTTGACAATATATCGGTTTTTTTAACACTACATACTGTTTATGGAGATAGCTTTGCACAAGATTTATTTAAAAAAAGGTTTGAACAAGATAAGATTCTAAAAAGACTAGCCGATGATATAATTAATCAGACAAAAGTTAAGAAAAAAGGTTTTTTAAAAAAAATCTCCTCTTTCTGTTTTTCTTGTTTTACAAAAAAAGATAAAACTCAAAAGTCAAGCAACATAGATAACATTCAAGCCTGCTACAATAAAGCATTTAATAGCTTGATAGACGCAGAAAAAGTTGCACAACAAGAAAGAGACAATAGAAAACCAAAAACAGAAAAAAAACCATACCAAGAAGATCTTGTGAATGTCTTGCAAGGCAGTCTAACTTATGACAAATTTAATGAGAAACAAACAACAGAAAACTTAACTAAACCTCAAAGAGATATACTTAAGTTTATTTTAGAAAATAAAGAATTTATAACCAGACCTGTATTAAATACTAGCCTTGAGACGGCATTTGGCGTTAAACTAGACAAAAAAATTATAGGATTCCCAGAGCAACATGAGCTTGGTAAAGAATCAAAAAAAATTACATATAACATGAGAGAACGAAAAAAGACTGCCAAAAAACTCGAAGCCATAATTCAATCAATGCAAAAAGGCGAAGAATTTGATATAGAAATTGCACATGAAGAATATGTAGATGTTAAAAACCAAGTAGAAAAAAACAAGCCAATTATCGACAATCAAGATCAACAAGATAAGTACGGCGATGAAATTGAAATACAGGTCAATACAATAAATAATTTTCAACAAAATGATCATGAAGAAATAGTTATAAGCATTCCAAATCAACAGCAACCTAAAATAAATCATGAAATTGATATATTAGAGTTCTATAATAATATGAATAACAAAAATTCGTCTAAAAAACAGGATAAAGAAAGTTATGAAGATATAACAGCAAACGCAAGATACAATGACGGCAAGACTAACGCTAAGACAATAAAAATTCCAATTCCAATTTCAACACTCAACAATCAACAACCCATCTCATCTCCACTTAGTGAAGGTAGCAAAAGCTTGTCAATGGATAATGAGGACATTGATGAAAAGAAACATGATATAAACTTTTATGAAAGTCTAAATTTTAAAAGTATGCAACAGGATATAAACTTTATACAACAAAATGAAGCAAGCTTTGATTCAATGCCTAAAGATATTGATGAAGACATAATAAAGAATCCTGTACACAACACAAAAGAATTACTGACAAAGGTCTTGGAAGTAGATTGAATTTTTATTTATAATAAGGTCTCTCATTTTTTATATACTGTTTAAATTAACTTGAAAAATAAAAAAATATCTTTATGTTTGAATAAAAGAGTTATAATATTATTATTTTTATGCAAAAAACCTTCTCAATCATAAAACCCGATGCAGTCAAAAAGAATGTAATTGGAAAAATAAACGCATTAATTGAAGAAAACGATCTAAAAATAGTAGCACAAAAAATGCTGCATCTTTCAAAAAAAGACGCAGAAAGTTTCTACGGTATACACAAAGATAGACCGTTTTTTAATGACTTAGTAAATTTTATGATATCAGGACCTGTTGTTGTCCAAGTTCTTGAAGGCGACGATGCAGTAAGCGTTTACAGAAAAATCATGGGAGCAACTAACCCAAAAGAGGCTGAAGAAGGTACTATTAGAAACATGTTTGCTGATTCAATCGATGCAAATGCAGTACATGGTTCTGACAGCCCTGAAAATGCGAATATAGAAATTGAATTTTTCTTCTCCAAAAGAGAAATATTTAGCAGATAATATCCAAATTATTCTAGTTAATTCAGATTGCAAGTTATGTTTAAAATTTTTAGTTTTGTTGTTTTTTTTCTCTTAAACTTCAAATGTTTTGCAGAAATTGAACAAACTCTTTCTATAATAAAACCAAATGCTGTTGAAAAAAATGTAACAGGTCAAATTAACAGTATAATTGAAAAAAATAATCTAAAAATAGTATCACAAAAAATGATACAACTTTCACAAAAAGATGCAGAAAATTTTTACTTTATTCATAAAGATAAATCTTTTTTTAAAGACCTTTCAACATTCATGACATCAAGCCCTGTTGTTGTTCAGGTTCTTGAAGGCGAAAATGCGATATCTAAGTATAGAGAAATTATGGGCTCAACTGATCCTAAAAAAGCAAAAAAAGACACAATCAGATATCTTTACGCAGACTCTTTACAAAAAAACGCAGTGCACGGTTCTGACAGCCCTGAAAATGCAAAGATAGAAATCGAATTTTTCTTCTCAAAAAGAGAGATATTTAGTAATATAATAAAATGAAATATTTAATACTATTTGGTGCTTTTATTTCAATGAAAGCTTTTTCCTACGATAATCACTGCGAAAACACAACTGGATTTCAACAATATTGCAAAGAATCAAAAACCATAAAAGAAGGAATAATTTGTATTATATCAAATTACGACAAAATTAAAGATCTACTAACTCCCCATTGTCTTCAAAAAAGCCAAGATATATATAACAACTGTCCAAACAATGTACTTGACACATGCAATAAAAACATAGGTTCAGAGGAATGCTTTGAAGACTGTTTAATGAAAAGTAAAAATAATGCTTGTGCTTTTGTAGGTCAAAAATATCACGACGAATCACATACCCACGATGATCACGATCACGATCATAGTCACGAAGATCACAACGGCCACGATCATAGTCATTAATTTCTAAATTACTTATATTTTTAAAATTTGTTGAAGTATTTAGTTTAAAAAATTTGCATTTTATTTGTTTAATTTTAGACTGTTTTGAGTTTAAATAAGCAAAATGTCAGAGCAAAAAAATCTCTCAGTAATACCAGTCGGAATAAACGACGAAATGAAAAAATCATATCTTGAATATGCAATGAGCGTTATTGTTTCAAGAGCAATACCGGATGTTAGAGATGGATTAAAACCAGTTCACAGAAGAATACTTTATTCAATGCACGAAATTGGATGTGATTTCAATAAAGCGTACAAAAAATCTGCAAGAATTGTTGGTGATGTAATGGGTAAATACCATCCGCATGGCGATTCTGCTATATACGACGCACTTGTTAGACTTGCACAAGACTTTTCAATGTCTGTAAAATTAATTGACGGACAAGGTAACTTTGGATCGATTGACGGAGACCCTGCTGCTGCGATGCGTTACACAGAAGCTAGACTTTCAAAAATATCTCACACTTTTTTAGAAGACTTAGAAAAACAAACCGTAGAATTTAGACAAAACTATGACGGTTCCGAAAAAGAACCCTCTGTTTTGCCAGCTGCATTTCCAAATATTTTAGTAAATGGAGGAAGTGGAATTGCTGTTGGAATGGCAACAAACATACCAACTCACAACATAACTGAGGTGTTAAACGCTGCAATTGCATACCTCGATAATCCTGAGATCACGGCAGAGGAACTTGCAGAAATAGTCCCTGGTCCAGATTTTCCAACTGCTGGCTACATTCTAAACAAACAAATTGCACAAAAAGCAATAATTTGTGGTCGTGGAAGTGTTCCTGTTAGAGGCAAAGCTCATTTTGAAGAATCAAAAACTAAAGACTTAATTGTCATAACAGAAATACCATATCAGGTTATAAAAGCTAGACTGATTGAAAAAATTATTGAATTACAAAAAGAAAAAATCATAGAAGGAATATCAGGAATTCGTGACGAATCCAATAAACAAGGAATTAGAATAGTAATTGAAGTAAGTAAAAAAGATGGCTCAAAAGAAGTAATACTTAATCAAATATACAAACACAGCCCTCTTCAGTCGTCTGTTTCCTATAATATGACTGTTCTTGACAAGCAAGTGCCTGTGTTAATGGGTCTAAAAGACATTATAACAAAATTCATTGAATTTAAACAAGAAATTGTAAAAAATAGAACAATATTTTTAATCAATCAAGCAAGAGAAAAGGCCCACTTAATGATAGGACTTCATGTTGCTGTGGATAACATAGATAAAATCGTAGATTTAATCAGAAATGCAGAAAACACAGACGATGCAAAACACAAGCTTCTTTCAATTAGATGGAACGCTACGGAGTCTGTTTTGCAAACTCTTGAACTAATTCAGGATAACGAAAATAAAATATCAAACGGAAATGAGTTTAATTTTACAGAAAGACAGGTAAAGGCAATTTTAGACATGAGACTTGGCAAATTAACAGGTCTTGAAAGAGATAAAATTGCAACTGATATAGCTTCTTTATGTAATGAAATTGAAGGATTTTTGCAAATACTTTCTTCAAGAGAGAGCATTAAAGCTGTGGCACGAGAAGAACTTGTAGCTATTCGTGATTTAAACATCGAACCAAGAAAAACTGAGATTCTAAACGAAGCGGTTTACGGAGACTTTGATGAACTTGACTTCATAGAACCTGAAGATGTGCTTGTTGTTAAAACAGTAAACGGATTTATTAAACGCGTACCACTCGATTCTTACAATATACAAAATCGTGGAGGTCAAGGTAAAAATGCGATTGAAACAGAAGATGGGGACTTCGTAAGCGATATATTTGTATCCAACACTCACAACCCTATTCTACTGTTCACAAACACAGGAAGAGTTTATAAAATAATGACCTACAAAATTCCTGAATTTAAAACTATTACTGCAAAAGGAAGGGCTATAGTAAACTTAGTAAATTTCGCAGAAGGCGAAACTGTAACAAATTGCATTTCATTAAACAGCAATCTTTCAGAAGACGCATATTTAATGTTTGCAACTAAAAAAGGAAACATCAGAAAAAGCTCTATTTCTGACTTCGAAAGAATACAGTCAAACGGAAAAATTGCTATTGGACTTGAAGAAGACGATGCCTTAATTGATGTAAGACTAACATACAACCCTAGACATATTTTATTATCAACAAAGCTTGGACACTCTATTAGATTTAAAGTTGAAGACTTAAGAATTGTAAAAAGTAGAAGTTCAGACGGCGTGCGTGGAATTAAATTGTCAGAAAAAGACGAAGTAGTTTCAATGCAAGAAATAAACGGAAGCGAAATTGACATGGAAATTAGAGACACATATCTAAGTCTACCAGTTCAATCAAGAACAGTTGCTAAAGAAAATGAAAACATAATTGAGGTTGGAATGTTAATTTCAGACGCATTTAAAAAGGTTTCAGAGGAAAGAGAAAGAAACATATTCATGCCAAATGATGAAGTAATCAAGCTCGCAAAAGAAGAGGAATTTATCTTCACAGTAACCGCAAATGGATTTGGAAAAATCACCTCAGCTTATGAATACAGAATTACAAATCGTGGCGGAAAAGGAATAACAAATGTAAATCTTATTGAAGGCAACTATGTAGTTTCTGTGATGAATGTCAACAGAAAAGATGAGGTTATGCTATGTAGTAAAAACGGCAAGATTATAAGAATTTCTTTAGAAAAAATATCCGTAATTGGAAGAAATACAAAGGGTGTAAAACTGTTTAATTTAAGTGATGACACAGTTGCATCGGTAACTAAAGGGATGTAGTCATGAGTAAGTTAAAATTTTTCGATGAAGCTAGGGTTTTTATAGAATCTGGAAAAGGTGGAAATGGTAGCTCAAGCTTTAGAAGAGAAAAATTCGTCCCTTTTGGAGGGCCAGACGGTGGCAACGGCGGAGACGGTGGAGATGTTATATTAAAAGGACATAGCTCACTTGACACCCTAGTTCACTTACATCACAGAAAGCATTTTAGAGGAGAAAGTGGAGAAAACGGCAAAGGAGCAAACAGAATAGGTAAAAAAGGTGCAGATTCAATAATTGAAGTGCCATGCGGAACTGAAGTTTATTCAGATGACTGGTCTCTTAAAATTTGTGAAATTTTGGAACACGGTCAAGAGTTTACGCTTGCTCGTGGTGGTAAAGGCGGCATAGGAAATGCAGCATTTAAAACCTCAACAAACAAGGCACCAGAAAAAACAAAACCGGGTGAAGATGGCCAATCTGGATATGTTAAATTTAGACTTAAAATTGTCGCGGATGTTGGATTAGTTGGTATGCCAAACGCTGGAAAGTCTACTTTAATATCTAAAATAACAAACGCAAAGCCAAAAATTGCAGACTACGAATTCACAACTCTTTCTCCTGTTTTAGGGTCAATCAGAACACTTCATCAAATAATAAATGTTGTAGACATACCCGGTCTTATTGAAGGGGCAAGTGAAAACAAAGGCATGGGGACTAGATTTTTAAAACACCTTGAAAGATGTAATTTAATAATTCATGTCATAGATGGTAGTTCGCCAAATTTAGAGAACGACTACAACATGATTTTAAACGAAATTGAGGAATTTAACCCAGAAATTTTAGACAAAACAAGAATACTGTTCATAAACAAGACAGAATCAGTGAAAAATAAAAAAGTATTGGATAGTTTTATAGACAAAATCAAATCAGACCTCTTATTTGTAAAAGGCTCTTGCGAAACAGAAGAAGGACTTGATAAAATAAAACAGTATATTATTGATATTTTTGATTCAAAATTGTTGAATAAAGTCTAGTCCTCTTTAATTTATTTATTGCTTTTTCTTCTGTTGCAATCACGACAGAGCATTTGGCAGTTTTCCTTGTCCGTACGCCCTCCTTGGCTCCAAGGGGTTATATGATCTGCATCCATTTGAGATATTTCAAATTTATCCTCACACTTTACGCAAATTCCCTTTTGTTTTTCAAAAACTTCTCGTTTCACTTTATCATCAAAAAAACGAAGTTCAAGAAATTTTAAATCTCCTGTAAAAACATACTCATAAATTCCTTTTTTATTTTCAACATCCTCATCTTGCATTAATTTTTTAACTTTTTCTTCCGTTTCTGACGGATCTAACACTTTATCTTTGAATTTATTATACAAAAAGCCCCATTCAATGCCTTTCATTTCTTTTCTATATTTTATGAAAATGCTCTGCACCCATTCAATAACATCTGTAAAATATTTCTTTAAATGCTCCGCATTTGTGTCAAATTGATGTTTTGACATATATGTGCAGATGTCAATATCTTCAGAAGAATTGCAGATCCATTTTATTACAGTTTCAAGATAGTCTTGTTTTATTGCACTGCCAGCAAGATAAGCACCGCCTACATTAAAGGCATAGCACGATTGTTTTGAAAAATACCTTTTTGCATCCGAAAGCCATGGTCCGCAATAAACAGAATTTCTTAATTCTTGAACTGTCAACCTCTCCCCTGCAATATTGACGACCTTAAACCATTCCAATTTTTCACTGTCTGTTCCTGTGCAAAAATAAACCATAAACTTGTAATTCAAAATCTGCTCTTGCTCTTGTTTTAAGAGACTATGAAAATATTTTCCATTTAAAGAAAATTCACCACTCACATATTGACAAATTGAAATTGTCCGTTGTTGTCCATCAATAATTTCAAAAGTGCCATCGCCTTTGTCTGCCCAATACATCACATTTAGCGGATAGCCTTTTAAAACGGTCTCAATTACAGCATCTCTTTGAGCATTTTTATAAACAAATTCTCTTTGAAAAGGCGGGCGAATATCAAGTAATCCGCCAAAACCAACAATGCCTTCTTCTTTTTTGTCTTGATAGTTTTTAGACAATTCTCTAACTTCAATGTATTGCAATTCAATTTTCATATATAAATCATTTAATTGGTTTTTTGTTTTTGATTATTATTCTGAAATAAGGACATTTGCCGTTAATAGATAAATCTTTGTCATCGTCGCCTTTTCTAAATCTCACAATCTCAAACTGCTCAGGGTTATATTTATCCAAAAATGTTATTGGAACGCCCATTGCCCCCTCCCAGTCAAGCGGAATGTCTTTTGTTTTGTCAATGTTTATGGCATCGTAGTTGTCGTATTTTGGATACTCTTCTGGGTTGTATTTTTTGTATAAAATCATTTCTTCTTGTCGTTTTTTGATTTCAAGATTTGTGAACCAAACAACACCAGAAACTCTTATCATGCCCTCTTTTTTGTCGCCAGCTGTTGCATAATTTTCGTAATGCTCGTTTATAAAATGTGCGGCACCTCCACGAAAGCCATATCCAAGCCAAATTTTGTTGTCTTTAATTAATTTAAAAATTTCTTTGTAAGTAATTGCGTTTTGATTGCCAATTATCAAAAACTTCTTGTCATGTTCAACAAGCTGTGCAACATATTCTCGAAAAAGTGAAAACGGCGGGTTGGTAACCACAATGTCCGCTTGTTTTAAAAGCTCAATGCACTCGGCACTTCTAAAATCTCCATCTCCGTTTAGGTATTTAATTCCGATGTCTTCTGCTAATGGAATGTTACTCTCTCTCTCTCTCTCTCTCTCTCTCTTGACTATTTAAGCCTCCGGTGTATTCAAGGTAAATTGCTCTTTCTGCTTCATTTTTGCTAAACAAATTCATGTCTTGGTTTTTATAGCAAGTGGCAATTAATTTTTTTAGACCTAAATACTCAAAGTTGTATGAAAAATAGTGAAAAAAGTTGCTAACTCGTGGGTCATCGCAGTTGCAAAGGACGGTTTTGCCTTTAAAATGATCTTTATAGTGTCTAAGTTCGTTCTCAATATCACAAAGTTGCGTATAAAACTCATCGTTTTTACCTGTTTTTGCTTTGTGTAAATTCTTGTTTAAAGATTTTGCCATAAAATATAACCACGGTATATTAAAAATTGGTCAGGTTAAAATTCAAGTAAAATCTATCAAATCCCAAGCCACTCCTTGCAATTTAAAAATCACGATGTAAAAATTGTGAAAATATTTTGAATTATGAAAAAACTTTCCTTATTTGCTAAAAATTTCCTAATGTATGTTGTAAAAACTTCTGCCGCACTTGTCACCTCATTGTTTTTATTGATAGTAATTTTAAAGCTATTGTTCAGCCCGTTAATAAAAATAGACAATTGCCGTGTTCAAATTTTAGGTGGAATGATAGATATTAATGACTGTCAGCAAGATTAACTATAAGTAAAAAAATCTACCTTATATATACTTGACTTCAACTTTTTTTCTGCTATACTTATCCATATTTATTAAATAATAATATGGTGGCACAAAAAGAAACACAACAAAGATCTGATATTACAGCTTTTCAAAACGCACTAACTCCACAACAAAAACAATTTCTTGAGCTACTTGGAGAGTTTTTAAAGATCAATCCAAATATAACAAAACAAATAAAGGAAGATCTAAACCGTAATGGCTTTAATCAACTTACTGAAAATAAGGAGTTTGTAAATTTTCTCATAGAAAAAAATTTTTCTACAAAAGACAATCTACATGCATACATAAAAGCGTCAAAACAACAATCAAAAGCAATTCAAGACCTCGCAAAAAACAACGGCCTTGTTTATACAGACAAAATCAAAGGAAAGATAATTAATGTTAATGGTATAGACAAAGTTTTAATTCCGTGTCAAACAACAAAAGAAGATGGATCAAAAGAGACAATTTATTATGATAAAGGTACAAATCTTTTCTATAGTTTAGATGGCAATAAAAAGGCAGTATTTATAGGAGACTTAAAAGCTGTAAAAGAACAAGAATACACAAAAGTAACAAAACCTGAAACAACAATAATGGGATTTAATTCTGTTCATTTGGCGGAGATTTTGTTGAAAGAAGAACAAGAGAAAAAAGAACCAAAAGAAGAAGAACAAGACAAGCAAAAAGAACTAGAATTGGAGCAAAAACAAAAAGCAGAAGCATTGAAACAAGAAGAAGAAAGACTAAAAGAATTAGAAGAACAAAAAGAAGAATTGAAAAAACAACAAGAAAAAGAAGAAAGAGAAAAACAAGAGAAAGAATTGAAAAGACTAAAAGAAGAATTAGAAGAACAAAAAGCACTAGAATTAAAAAAACAAGAAGAACTGGAAAAGCAAAAACAAGAAGAACAAGACAAACAAAATAAAGAAGAATTGGAGAAAAAAGAAAAAGAAGAAAAACTTAATGAAATACTCACTGCCATGGAAAAAGGAAAAGATGCCACAACATTAATACAAGGAAGCGGCTTTACAAAATTACAAAAAGATGTACTTTTGACTCTTAACAAGGCTGATAATTTTGCAAAAGACAAAGCTCAGAAAGTTATAAATTTAGCATTCGAATTTAAAAGTGAAG
>CAXNCX010000030.1:0-10518 GCA_964201065.1 Candidatus Deianiraeaceae bacterium
GTAGGAACTCCTATTGTTGCTATGATTAGTGATGTTACAAAAGCACCCACTCAAGCTAATTCTGATGCTCTAACTCCAATTAATGCTGCAATTGATTCGGCTATGGCAAAAAAACTTGATGATAAATTTGACGATGGAAAGCCAACAACAGGTGATATAATTGGTCTAAAAACTGGTAAGTTTGACGGCTCTGATGACGCAGCTCAATGTCGCAGTACCACTGCTTATAATTCTACTACATCAAGTCAAAAATTGTGGTGTAACATTGGATATGTTGGGGAGTAGTGGGTTAAAATTTATTTTAATGAATGTTAACCTTGATGTGCATTTCTTAATTTTTCCTCTTCAAAAGAAGCACGCATAGCTTCTACGGCTTCGTCTAAAATACCTTCTTTTAAAATAATATCCAATTTATAAAGTGTTAAATTAATACGATGATCAGTCAAACGATTTTGTGGAAAATTGTAGGTACGAATTTTTTCACTTCTATCTCCTGTTCCAATTTGACTTTTTCTTAAAGAAGAAATTTCCTGTTGTTGTTTAGAAAGTTCCATGTCGTAAATTCTAGCCTTAAGTATCTTCATTGCCTTTTCTTTATTTCTAATCTGAGATCTGTCGTCTTGTTGCTCAACAACAACGCCAGTTGGCAAATGTGTTATTCTTACAGCACTGTCAGTTTTATTAACATGCTGTCCCCCCGCACCACTTGCTCTACATGTATCAATTCTTAGATCTTTGTCATTAATTTTTACCTCTACATCATCCACCTCTGGCAACACAGCAACTGTTACTACGCTCGTATGAATTCTGCCACTATTTTCAGTTTTAGGAACTCTTTGCACTCTATGTGTACCTGATTCAAATCTTAAATTAGCATAAACTCTACTGCCTGATATAAAAATTCTTACATGCTTTATGCCATCTATTCCGGTTTTTTCAATTTCATTAATTTCAAAGTTCCAGCCTTTAGCTTCAGAGTATCGTGAATACATATATAATAAATCCGCAACAAACAAAGCCGCTTCTTCACCACCTGTGCCCGCTCTAATTTCTAAAAATACATTTTTTTTATCATCCTTGTCTTCAAGTAAAATCATTCGATTTATGTCTTCTGCCAAAATAACTATTTTTTCTTTCAAGCTTGGCAACTCAGAAATTGCTAAATCAAACAACTCCTTGTCTTGATTCTCTTTTACAATATCTTCATATTCTACAATTGAAGCTTCAATCTCTTTAAATTCTTTTGCCTTACAACATACATCCTCTATTTCTGCTTTTTCTTTTGCCGCTGCAATCAACTCTTCAGTGGTTTTAGTGGGCGACAGCAATATGTCTTCACATTCTTTGTGTTTTTTCAACACTGTATCAATAAAAATACTCAAACTCACGGTAGAACAAATCTTAAATCTTATTTTTTATTGTAAAAATATGCAGTCTTAACGATAGCATATGTATTCATTGGATTTAATAAATACATCGTAATTATTAAAAATATTATTTTAAAAACTACAGAAAACATTTCAAAATCTATAGCAACAAAAATACAACCAAGTAAACACAAAGGGACTCCAAACATATCTGAGACCGATGCAATATGTAGTTGATTATATACATTTTCAATTCTAATCAAGCCAACTAAAGTAATGATATTAAAAACTATTCCAGTGGCAATTAATATATATCCTAAATACTCAAATATCATGTTAACAAAATCTTTTTAAATTCGCTCCACATTTTATAAGCTTTACATCCATAGCGTCATAGCCTCTATCAAGGTGATATATATCTTTGACAACTGTTGTACCTTTAGCCATTAATCCAGACATAACACAACTTGCTGCACCTCTTAAATCTGTGCCATATACGGTTGTGCCTATTAAATTAGATTTTCCGTGTATTATGATATTTTTACCTTCTAATTCAATTTTTGCACCCATTTTAATCAACTCGCCTACATACATTGCTCTATTTTCAAAAACATTCTCTTCAATAACAAATCTACCTTCACGAGACAGTAGGTAAGTAGCTAGCTGTGACTGTAAATCGGTAGGGAAAAAATCAGGAAAAGTACCCGTCTTAATATGTAAGTTTTTGTCATAATCTTGAAGCCTTTTAACTTTTAATTCATTTTTAGACTCTTCAAAGCCTATTCCAGCTTCGTGAAGGGTGTTAACGATGCTATCAAACGCATTTAATGTACAATTTAAAAGCGTAACATCATTGCCCTCTAGTGCACCTATAAAAGCATATGTTCCTGCTTCTATTCTATCTGCTGGCACCGTGTATTCAAAATCATTTAATAACTCTAAAACTCCTTCAATTTCTAAAATATCAGTACCCATTCCTGTGATTTTAGCACCTGCTAAATTTAAAAAATCGCATAAATACGCAATTTCTGGTTCGACTGCGGCATTTTTGATTGTAGTGTTGCCTTTAGCAATAACAGCTCCGCAAATAGCATTTTCAGTGGCACCAACAGAACTTTTTGGCATGTGTATTTCATTTCCTACAAAGCCATTTTTAACCTCTGCGTATACCTTACCATCTTTAATATGAATTTCAGCACCAAGTTTTTCAAGTGCGTAAAGATGAAGATCGATAGGTCTTGCACCTATAGTGCAACCACCTGGTAATGCTATAACAGCCTTTCCAAATCTTGCAAGCATTGGAGCAAGTAATAAAATTGACGCCCTCATTCTTTCTATCATCTTAGAAGGGCTGTTTTTATATTGTACACTAATGTTATCAATATTTAAAGAAAATTCAGATTCTTCACTGACGCCATTTTGATAGTCAAAAAGCATTGTAGAGCCAAAATTATTTATAATATTTACTAAAAATGCAACATCAGAAATATGCGGTATGTTTTTAAGCTTAACTTTTCCTTTTAGCAAAAGAGATGAACATAAAATTGGAAGTATGCCATTTTTTGAGCCAGATATTGTAATATTGCCTTTTATTTTTTGGGAATTGTCAATTATGATTGATGACATAATAAAATAAAATAATTGTGTTGACTTAATAATTACAATTTTGCACCAAAGTATACTTAAATACTTTTTCTAATGAGATTTATTATATTTTGTTTATTTGCAAGTCTTTTGACAAATTGTGATTTTTTTACAAAAAAGTCATTTTACAAAAGTCAAAATTTTAAATTTTGTAGTACAAGTACAATACATCAAAAAGATCTAGCAATTAAATCAGCTGAAAAAAATGCCAAACACGAACTTTACAATTTAACATTAGCAAAATTAATTTATGAATACAAAAATATACTCAACAGTCCTTTAAAAATTAATACCTTGGAGGATGATATACAACTAAAGTATAAAACACTTAATGATAGGTGTATCAAGATTGATCAAAAATTAATGATAAACTTTTATCAATCTGAGTTAAAATCAAAAAACAACTCAATTCAAAAAATACTAGAAAACATAGAGTCAGTTGATTTAATTTCAAGAGATCAAATATATTCAAATACACAAAATACAGTAAAGGATATGTTGTTTGAGAAAAATTTACTTAATACTTTAGGCTTTGAAGTTAAGGAAATTAATATTTACAATATACATAAAAGGCTTGAAATTCAAAAAAGAAGTAACTTAAACAACATAAATGTTGACATAGAATCAGATGATATTAATTTTGAAAAAGCTTTCAGAGAATTCTTTTCAAGACAAGGTATTCAGCTAAAAAAAGCATCTAATATACTAATTAAAATTAACATCCAAAAAACAACCGAACATATTAAAAATAAACACACCTGTAAATATAGCGGAGTAATTAATGCGATAGACATATACAAAAACACAATTACACATTCAAAAATGATTGACTTTGAGTCAGCTGGACAATCTGTAGAGCAGGCTTGTAAAACGGCATTCAATGAGTATAAAAAAAAGCTTAAAGATCTTAGTTTCAATGACCTATTCAATTAACAAAGATTTTAAATTCAAAAAATCTTTTGGACAAAATTTTCTTATCGACAACAACATTAAAACAAAATTCACAGACAAGTCTGATATAGAAAATCGTGTATGTATTGAAATAGGACCGGGTGACGGAAGTATAACACTAGAAATTTTAAAAAGAAACCCTAAAATGCTTTTCTGTATTGAAAAAGATCAAGAATTATATAAAACTTTACTAGAAAAATTCAAAGATCACAAAAACTTAACAATTATAAATGAAGACGCATTAAAATTTGATTATAATAAGATTTTTAGTCAATATAACGAAAAAATTAATTTCATAGGAGGCCTTCCTTACAATGTTGGAACAGACATTGTAGTCAATTTATTACAATATTATAAAAATATCGAAGAATGTTGTTTTATTCTGCAAAAAGAAGTAGCCAAAAAATTTTGCACAAAGCCATCTGAAAAAGATTTTAATTTTTATGGAGCGGTTTTAAAATGTTTTGCAGACTCACAATACTTATTTGATATATCAAATAATTGCTTCTTTCCACGCCCAAATGTAACATCTGGAGCTTTTATAATTAAAATTAAAGAAAAAAAAATTATGGATCATTTCTACACATATGAAGAAGTATTAGATTTTTTAACAATTGCTTTTAAATATAGAAAAAAAAACCTCTCTTACATAAAAAAGCTTTTATATGACAAGCCCTATATGTCTAGTTTTAAGAGCGATGAAGAAATAAAAACGCATCAGTTTTTAACAAAAATTTTTAAAAACTTGACATAGTCCATAAAATTTATTAATATAGATTATATTTAATTATATTTAAAGTTTATGGCAAACAACGAAACAGGATTTGAAAGAGAAAATATATACGACTCTATAGATCTAGAAAGAGATGGTATTCTTAAATCTAACGAACAGATACTGCAAAATGAAAACAGCGATCTAAAGAAAGATGCCAGAAACTCTTTGCTCTTAGCATGGTTTTTAGGGTTTGTAGCTGTTTTAGTTTTAGCAGCTGCAATTCCAATAGGACTAGCGGCTACATCGGGAGGAGGAACGATAATAGCAATATGTGCAGCTGTGTCTGCAGGTCTTGGAGTTCTGACAATTTTTGCTGGTAAAGATTTTGTAGACAAACAAAAGATAGTTGATAAGACGATTGTAAAACAAACTGAAACACAACAAAAATTACAACAAAAAATCAACCAAACAGCTATCAAGAAACTCAAAGAAACTACAAAAGCATCACAAGAAGCAAATGTCTCAGAAGCTCGAACTATAGTTGATGACGCAGAAACAATTAAAAAAATAAACAAAATGCAAAATGAAGTTAAAGAAAACACCCAAAAAGAGCAAGTCGTTGTGTCTGAAGGGTCGCTAGCTAAAACAGTTTCCAATGTTTCTGTGGAACTTCAAGAAAATGCATCTGCAAATACAAGTAGAACTGAAGAAGCTGCCTTAAAAATTATAAAACAAAGAAGTGAAGCAATTAAAACAGTAAACGAAACAGTTAGGGTGAATAATAGTGGAATGGAAGAAAGAGAGAGGATAGCAATTACGCTTTCAATAGCAAATCTTAAGCAATTAGACCTTAATATTTTTAATGCAACAACATATTCTGATTGTGATACATACTTAAAAAGTCTTGTGGATAAAGATAAAGCAGTTGAGATTTTTGAAGCTTGGAGGAGTATAACATCATCAGAATCTGAAGATTTTGACATGGGGAGGAAATTTGAAGATAAGGATAAAGGAATCATTAATAATCTTGTGAGAGCTAAACTTGCAACACTAGAGGCTAAATTACAACAAGACAAAGAACAACACGCAAAGCTTGGGGAACCTTTTAATAATACTCAAAATATCGCAAACGGAGTCGGACCAGGATTAAAGCCGAACTATTAATTTATATTTTTTTAACTTGCTCCATAAACATGTCAAGCCAAACTTCTGGATTATCCCCATAAGACTGGCGTAATTTATCTAACAATCCAAGTGTTTCAACTCTACCAGATAAAATATTAATTTCATCTTCAAGACCACTTAAATCAAGCTTTGCCACAACTGAATCAACATCCTGTTTTAACAAGAAAAATCTACTACTTGGATCTGTATTTTTAATTAAATAATATTCTCTTAAAGATAGCATAAAAACATCCATATAAACATTGGTTGCTCTTAAGTTTGGTAAGAATATTTGAGTTGCACACTGCTGAATTAGCGTATCACTAATTTGACTTGAAGCCGCATCTTCAACAGATTGTGTTGCAAAAACAACAAAAGCATTCAATTTTCTTAAAACCTTTAACCAGTCTTTAATTTTTGGTGCAAACACATCATTATCAATTAAAGCCCATGCCTCATCAAGTACTATCATTGTAGGAGTTCCGTCAAGAGAAAGACTAATTTTATGAAATAAATAAATTAAAACAGGTCCTAGTGCTAAGCTATCTTTCAATATTTCATTCATATCAAACCCAAAAACACTACCTTGACTAAAATCAATAATATCTTCGGTGTTGTCAAAAATTTTTGCCTTCGTGCCTTTGCCGTACCAAGGTTTTAATCTTGCAGAAATACCAGCTTCATCTTCAAGACCTAAAAAGGGTGCGATATTAGACAAAGTTCTTTGTTCCTTAGGGAGCCTGTAGTTTCCGTCAATCGCGGTGTCGATTTTAGCTAAATCAGAAGGTGATAAAATTTCTTGATTAGGAGTTACAAGTGTTCCAAGCCATTCACTTAAAAAAATTCTATTTGAGTTTGTATCTTCAAGCAGCAATGGATTCAATAAACATTTTTCTCCTGGGTTTATTTTAGTATACCTTCCTCCAACAGCTCTTATAAATAATTCAGCACCTCTGTCTTTATCAAAAAAGAATGTTTTAGGGTTAAATTTTTGTGCTTGTGCTGTTAAAAAATTTAATAACACAGTCTTACCTGCACCGGTAGGTCCTATAATCATTGTATGTCCAACATCTCTTGCATGAAAATTAAAAAAATAAGTTGTACCAGATGTCGTATTAAAAACCGTAATTGCATCACCCCAGTGGTTCCCTTTTGCACTTCCTGAAGGGTAATTATGAAAAGATGAATAACCTGCAAAATTTAAACTATTTATGGTCGACTTTCTTACGATAAAGTCTTCATTTCCCGGAAATTGAGTCCAAAAAGCAGCCTCCATATTTAATGTCTCTCTTAGAGCTGTAACACCTATATTTGCAAATTCAACAATACACTGAGATAAGGCGTCATCAAGTTTTTTTCTTGAATTAACAATTGGCATTATTGTCATGTGATGATCTCCAAAAGAGAATATTCCGCTCATTGCTTCATCCAAAGCTCTATTAATATCTTCAATTTGACTTGTAGCAACATCATCCGACTGAACAAGGCGTCTTTGTTGTAGTTGTATCTTGGAAACTGCTGTTCCGCGTTGAATAAAAGAAAAAGACTGAGTTGCGACAAACTCAAAAGGTAATTTTAAAAAGCTATCAAGCATCCCCGCATGAGTAGCGGGTCTATATTCTTTGAGACTCACAATTCCAGCGTATTTATGCCAAGCTGTGCCAAGTGTTTCTATGGTGTTTTTATAAAAAAAGAGTCTTTGTGTGTTAATATATTGAGAAATAGGCTTAGTTGAATATTTAACTTTCTGAGGAAAGCCTAAATTCATAATAAAACCAAGAAACTCAATCACATCCGAGTATTTTTGGCCATCTTTTTCAGTTCTAATACCAAGCAACTTGGTACGATAAGACATCATTCCGTTGAGTATTCTGTCTCTTATTTCACAAAGAGCCATCATGTCTTCTTGAAGTTGTTTTTTATTCTGAGCCTGAACTTCTTTCTTGTTGAAAAAATTTAATATATTTGTAAAAGAAGACATATTAAGCTGTTTTTTCTTCATAATCGTGATGTAATGTTCATTTATAAAGGTTGTCTCTGGGTTGTGTTTTGCTTTGTATTTATTGTTTAAGCTTTGCGTGAATTTTTCCTTAAAATCACCGCCTGGAAAAGATGCATTTTTTTTTCTCAGAGTGTGAACATATACAATGAAACTTGAATCAGATATGCTTTTTATAAGATTGTTTACGGTGTGTTTTTTTATATCAAGCATCTCATCATCAGCCGTTTCAAAAGAAAAACCGCCAATTTTAACTACAGAAAATATAGTGCCATTTTTATTTATAACTACATCATCCGTGCAATGATGTAGGTATGGCAACATATTACTTACCGACTTCTCTTTAAATTTTTTGGCAAATTTATATTTTTTAAAAATTTTTTTTATCATTTTAAAAATCTTCTTCGCCACACATTCTCTGTAGCTGTATAAATAATTTTTGAAAGCTAGCAAGAGTGTAGGTATCAACTGAATAAGTCCCGCTTACAGAATGCGAAAGAACCTTTATTTCAAAAGAATTAGAGAACTTTTTTAAAATTTGAGATACATCTTGAGGTTTTGCATAGCTAAACAAGCTATTTGCTTGATTAGAAGCAAATAGAAAATCTTGACCGTTTATACTTACAACTGGAGGTTTATACAAGGTGTAGTCATTGTTTAATGCTATTTGATATTCGTTGTTTTTTAAACACATAATTTGAACATACGGGTCTCGTTTATTTTTATGAGTTGTGATTGTTTCTATGGGTTTAGATGTTAAATAAAACCTAATGTTTATATCATTAGACGCAGACAAAGACCATGTTTTGTTTTCCATTTCCAAAGAATCTATCGAAGATGAAGAATCTGAAAATGCACAAAAAGGAATAGCTATTACAAAAAACAACAAACAAAGTATTTTTTTGTGAAATTTAAAATTCATTATTTTTTTGCTATTATCTCGTCAAGCTTTTCTGTGATTTTAGAAGCCAAAATTACAACATCTTGATTTGCATCGAATCTGTGAACTAAACCCCTTTGTGTATAGCTTTCGAGAACTTTTGATGTTTCTTGATGAAAAATTTCAAATCTTCTGTTAATTGCATTAATATCAGAATCATCTTCTCTTATAGCAAAATGAGTATGTCCACATTTGTCACAAACTCCTGCAACCACTGTTGGTTTTGCAACTTTATTATATATTTCTCCACATTTAGCACAAGAAAAACGGTTTTGAAGTCTAGCAAGTAAATCTTCTGGCTTCATATCTACATAGATAACGGCATCAAGAATTTGATTAGTCTTTTTAAGATACTCATCTAAAAACTTTGCTTGTAACTCGTGTCTTGGATAGCCATCGAAAATTACACCGTTGTATTTACCGATATTTTGATTTAAATAATCTTCAATAATTGCATTTGTAAGATCAATAGGAAGTAGCTCACCTTTGTTAAGGTACTCATTAACTATCGTTGCATGTTTATTTTTTGGATTGGATCTGTACTCTCTTAAAACATCTCCAGCGGACATTTTTAGCAAATTATATTTTTCTTTTAATATATCACCTTGTGTGCCTTTTCCAGAGCCAGCAGCTCCAATTAGAACTATGTTTATTTTTGATTTCATAACTTTTTTATAATCTAAATACTTTTTAGCATAAAAAACAGAAAAGGCAACAAAAATTCCAAAAACTATTAGAACGCCAAATGTTTTAAAATTTATTTTCATCATAAAATTTCAATTTTAATTAAATATATTATACTAATCTTCAACATCCAAATTAAGAGACGCAAAAATATCGTCATCAATTGTGGCAGAAGATTGAAGTTTTTTAGCTTGTTCCTCAAAGCTTAATCTTTCTTGTGTTGCTTTTTGAGAATACTTTAGTTGTATTTCCTCTCTTAACTGTTCTGGATCGATCTTACCTTCTTCAATTTCTCTAATCGCAATTATGTCAGGTCTGTTGTCTCTGTCAACCAAAGGCTTAGCACCGCAAAGCAAAGAATACGCTCTCTCTGTTGCCATAATGACTAAATCAAATCTATTTTTAATCTTCTCTAAAGATCTTTCAACTGTAACTCTTGCCATTTTATTTCATTATTACTATTTCGTGTATACATAATTAAATTTATATAACTGTCAAGATTGTTTTTTATTTTTTTCTATACAGCATTAAGTTGTACAAGTAGTCGCTGATTTAATTCAGAGGAAAGTCCGAGCACTAAAAGAGAAGCATGCCGTGGAAAGCACGGGCATTTTATTAACATAAAATGACGGAAAGTGTAACAGAAAATAAACCGCATTTGAAATTCAAATGTAAGGATGAAATGGTGGTGTAAGAGACCACCGGTTACTTGGCAACAAGTGGCGTCAATATAAACCCCATACAGTGCAAGTCCAAATTAGATACTTTTCTCTTTGCTTTTTAGTATCGTGGTAGGATGCATGAGGCTTTGTGTAAACAAAGTCCAAGATAAATGACTACATAAACAAAACTCGGCTTATGTACTAGACCTGCTCTTTAAAGGCAGGTCGCTTTTAAATATACAGCTTAGCTCAAGATACAATAAAAACCTAACTACCTTCTTCTTATTTTTGCTTTCAGCTTTTCTTTAATTGAAAATACTTCATTAAATAAGCATACTGTCGCACTGCCGTATTTTAAAGACATCGCTCTGCTTGTTCCATCAATTCTTACG
>CAXNCX010000031.1:0-10352 GCA_964201065.1 Candidatus Deianiraeaceae bacterium
TTCTTTTGCAAGTTTAATTCTTTGAGCTTCTCCTCCTGATAGTTGATTTGAAGGCTGACCTAGTTTTATGTAATCAAGACCTACGTTTGCAAGACAAATTAATTTTTCCTGAATATGTGGTATGTTTTCAAAAAGTATTGTCGCCTCTCTAACACTCATGTCTAAGACATCAGATATTGTGCATCCTTTGTATTTTATTTCAAGCGTTTCCGTGTTGTATCTCTTTCCATCACATACATCACAAGGAATATAGACATCTGGTAAAAACTGCATTTCTATCTTCATAACGCCATCACCTTGGCAATTTTCACATCTTCCACCTTTTACATTAAATGAAAATCTACCCACTTCATATCCACGAGCTTTTGCTTCAGGAAGATTTGCAAATATGTATCTTATAAGGTCAAATAATCCAATATAAGTTGCGGGATTTGATCTGGGGGTTTTTCCAATTGGTGCTTGATCTATTGCAATTACTTTATCGATATATTCAATTCCATGAATTGAGGTGTGAAGACCTGGATTACTGTGGGCTTTGTGTAATTTTTTACTTGCTGCTTTGTGTAAAATATCATTCACTATTGTTGATTTACCACCACCCGAGACTCCACAGACTACAGTAAATAATCCAAGTGGAAATCTTATGTTTAGATTTTTTAAATTATTCTCTCTTGCGCCTATAATTTCAATATACATGTCGCTTATTGGTTGCCTTATTTGTGTTGGCATTGCTATTTCATCGTATCCTCCTAAAAATTTACCAGTTATGCTTTTAGGATCATTCATTACCTCCTCTACAGTTCCTTGTGAAACAATTTCACCACCATATTTTCCTGCACCTGGGCCACAGTCAATTAAATAATCTGCTTCACGCATTGTTTCTTCATCGTGTTCTATAACAAATACAGAATTACCAATATCTCTTAATTTCTTTAAAGTAGAAATTAATTTTCTATTGTCTGACTGATGAAGGCCTATAGAAGGCTCATCAAGAACATACAATATTCCGCTTAAACTTGAACCAATTTGCGATGCAAGTCTTATTCTTTGGGACTCGCCTCCAGAAAGAGTTTGTGCGGATCGATTTAATTGCAGATACCCAAGTCCAACTGCATCTAAAAAAGAAAGCCTGTCTAGTATTTCTTTGATTGACATTTTTGCAATTTCTTGTGCATTTTGACTTAGATGTTTAGGTAGCTCTTCAAACCATTTAATTGCTTTTGATACACTCATTTGGCAAATTTCTCCTATGTTTGCGTTATTAATTTTAACAAGCAGTGATATTGGATTTAGTCTGTGGCCATTGCATGATCTACATGGAATTTCTGTTTGATAGTCCTCACAGCCTTCTGAGCCAAAATGTTCATCTGATTCATTTAGCTTTATATCAAGTTCATTAACAACACCTTTGAATGTTATGTTTGTTTTTTCTTTTACAAGACCGTTGTCAACGGTTATTTCAAGTAAATCATCTGTTCCATTCATAAGAATATCACGAACATTTTGAGATAGATCGCGATATGGAATGTCAAGTCTAAATTTGTATTTTTCTGATAATGAATTTAAAACTTTTACATAATATCTCATGTTATAATTTTGCCATGGTTTTATTGCACCGCCTTCAAGAGTCAGAGAATCATCTGGGACTATGAAGCCTTCTGAGAAATATTTTTCTGTACCAAGACCTTGGCATTTTTGACACATTCCATAAGGACTGTTGAATGAAAACATCTTAGGCTCTGTTTGTTCAATTGTTATCCCGCTGTCAGGACAATGTATGTGAGTTGAAAGTTGAATGGATGATTTTGCTTTAACTTTCATGCCATTGCTTAAAATTAAGCTGCGCTGATCATTTGGCAATTCAACTATATCAAGATTAACGAATTTTTTTGACAACTTCAGGCATGTTTCAACTGCATTTGCAACTCTGTCTTTGACATCATCTTTGATGATTATTCTGTCAATTATAACCTCTAAAGTGTGCTCTTTGTTTTTGTCTAAATTTGGTATTGTGTTGTCTTCTAAATTGTATAAGGAGCCATTAATTTTTATTTTTTCATATCCGATTTTCATTATTCTTTGAATTTCTCTAATATGTTGACCTTTTTGTTTATAGACAAAAGGTGCGCAAACTCTTAATTTTGTATCATGTGGTAATGAAAGTATCGCTTGTACAATTTCTGATGAAGTTTGTTTTCTAAGTGGTAAGTTTGTTACAGGAGAATGTGGAATTCCTATTCTTGCAAACAAAACTCTTAAAAAGTCGTATATTTCTGTTACCGTTGCGACATTTGAACGAGGATTGTTTGAAGTATTTTTTTGATCAATTGCAATTGCAGGACACAAACCTCTTATTGCCTCTACATTTGGTTTTTTTTGAGTGTTTAAAAATTGTTTTGCGTAATTTGATAAGCTTTCTATATAGCGTCTCTGACCTTCTGCGTATATTGTGTCAAATGCAAGTGAAGACTTTCCGCTTCCACTTGGTCCAGTAATCACAACAAGTTTGTTTTTAGGAATTTTTATGCTTACATTTTTTAAATTATGCTCCGTAGCATTTATAACCTCTATATAATCTTCTCTTAACATAAAAATTAACTACTCAAAATATTTCTTAATCTCACTAATTTCAGCTTTTCCAGGTGACTCTGTTTCAATATTTTTGCTTTGGATTTTTATCTGATCTAGGATTTGTGAGATTGCTGTTTCACAAAGAGTTTTAAGCTTTAAATTTCTTAGATGTTTTAGTTTGTTTTGCTCTTGTTGAATGATTTGTAGTTTTGCATTTTGTATTCTTTCTTCATTATTTTTGTATATGTTTTCAATAATTGACTGTGTTTCTTGTATTGAAAAAACAACCTCGCTTTCGGTTTTTATCTCCTGTAATTTAATTTCTTTTAAGACTTCCATTGATTTATTTTTAGCAATTTTGGCTTTTACAATGTCTTTTTTTATAGTTCTTATGTATTCCATTTGTTTTTTTCTAATAATACCTTTTATTTTGTTAGAAAATAAAACTACTATACCTAAAAAGGTTGCCGCTATTACAGTTTGCTCAGATATCATAATTTAAAATTCGAGTTGATTGATAATATTATCTTTAATTTCATCTATGTTGATAGTTTCGAATGCTTTTAGAATTTCTTGTGTAAGTATTATTTTTTTTTGATTTAAAATTGCTTTTAAATTTTCAACATCGTGTTCGATTTTTGTAATTTCTTGATCTTCCTTGAGCCTTATTTCTTTTTTAAGAATTTCTATTTCTTGAGTAAGTTTATAAGACATGTCTTCATTTGCTCGGTTTATTTTTTGCATGTTGTCGTGGTATGTTTTTGCTTTCAACTCATGAATGCTATTTTTTACAAGCTCTGCCTGTGATAAATTTTTTTTCGTTATATTAAGTATTTCTTCTATTACTTTTTGACGCTTTTTTATATTTGCTGCTATACTTGGTATTATTAAGTAGTGAGAAATAAAAAAAATACACACGAAAGATATAATAAACCAAAAAATCTGAGGTATGTATGTAGAAAAATCAATTTGTGGCATCATAAACATTCATTTTTGAATTCTTTTAAAAAATATGATAACTAAAAATCAACAATCTTTTATTTATTTTGTAATAACTTTTTAAGTATTTCATTTATCATCTCTGGATTTGCTTTACCTTGAGTTTCTTTCATGGCTTGTCCGACGAAAAACCCAAACACCTTATCTTTTCCGCTTCTATATGCTTCAACTTGCGTAAAGTTCGAGTCCAGTATTTTTTTACATATTGTCTCTATTTCTTTGCTATCACTGATTTGTATAAGATTAAGTTTTTTAATTACTTTGTCAACTGATAATGTGTTAATAAAAATTTCATCCATAATTTTTTTTGCAGAAGGTGCATTAATTACAGCGTTTGAAAGGTTTTTTATTATGTCTAAAATATAATTATCTTCTAAAATTTCAGTCTGTTTTTCTTTATTTTCAGGTGTACAGCGACTTACAAATTCAGATAATAACCATGTCACTGCGTATTTGTAATTATACTTTTCACTAATTTCATCAAATAGTCCACAATATTCAGGATTTTCAAGTAGAGTTGTTATTTCATTTTTTTGCAATCCAAGAGTCTCGTATCTTGCTACTTTTTGATGGAATTTTTCTTTTACTTTAGATTTTGCAAGAGACATCATTTGATCTGTTATCATAAATTTAGTGACATCGGGGTCTCTAAAATATCTATAATCTAAAGCATCTTCTTTACTTCTCATTGTAAAAGTTTCGTTTTTGTCAGGATTGTAAAGTTTTGTAGCTTGTTGTATTTCTTCTCCATTTTCAATTTTACTGACATGTAAGTTTGCTTCGTAAATGATTGCATCCGCAATGAATTTAAAAGAGTTTAGATTTTTAATTTCACAACGAGTGCCAAGTTTATCTGATCCTACTGGAGCAACAGAAACATTCGCATCACATCTAAAATTACCATTTTCCATGTTGGCATCGGAAACATTTAAGTGTTTTAGGGTATGTCTTAAAGTTTTTAAATACTCAATAGCTTCCTCCGGTGATGTTAGAACGGGTGCGGTAACTATTTCAAGCAAAGGAGCACCAACTCTGTTATAATCGATATGGCTGGTTTGTGAGTTTGTGTCATGTACTAACTTTCCAGCGTCTTGTTCAAGGTGTGCTCTTTCTATTTTTATTGTTTTTTTGTTACCGACCGGATATTCTATTTGCAATTCTCCGTTTGAAACAATAGGATTGTAAAATTGTGAAATCTGATAACCTTGTGGTAAATCAGGGTAAAAATAGTTTTTTCTATCAAATGTTACCGATTTATCAATGCTTGCATTTATTTCAAATCCAAAAAGGATTGCTTTTTCTATTACTTCTTTGTTAAAAATAGGCAACATACCTGGGAAGGCGCAGTCTATGTGACTTATGTTTATGTTTGTGTTTGTGTCTTGAGATATATTTTTTGAGACAGAGAATAATTTGTGTTCAGTGTTTAACTGACAATGAACTTCAAGTCCTATGCATATGGTATATTTATTTTTTCTACCATCTATAATCATAAATTAATTTGAGTTAACTCTGTAAAAGATACTTTTTTAGATTTTAGTTTTGAATTTTTAGATATAATGTCATATATTTTTTCCTCCAAAATTTGACCTTCAAAAGCTTGTCTTATCTGTGGATTTGAAATATAAGTTTGAATCAGTGATTTAGATTGTTCGTCTCCTGAGTTTTCGGGTATGAAATCTTTAATAAGTTTTTGTTCTATGTCAGTGTCCTCAACCTTTATGTCATTGTTTTTTAAGATATATTGAAAAATGTAAGACAACTTTATTTGATCTTCAACATTTTTTTTCATGTTTTCGTTTGTTTTTTGATCTACCTCTCTGTTGTATTTTTTTGTGTAATCTTCTTTTTGAGCCTCAAGGTCTTTTTCGATTAATATTTCTGGAATTTCAATGTCATTTCTTTCAATTAATGCTAAATTTACAGCATTTTTTGTTAATTGATTAAGTTTATTTTCTGCTATTTTGTGCATATTTTTGATTATAGCTTGTTTTAAAGTGTCAAGATTTTCAAACTTTAATTTTACAGCTAGTTCTTCGTCAATTTTAGGTGTGTTACGAGTTTTAATTTCGTTTATTTTAACCTCAAACATTGCTTTTTTGCCAGACAGATCTTGTTGATGATATTCTTTTGGAAATTTTACATTTACTTCTAAAAAGTCTCCTTTCTTTTTATTAATTAACTGATCTTCAAATGTGTCAATAAAGCTTTTACTTCCAATTTCTAGGTCATAGTTTTCAGCTTCGCCTCCTGCGAAAGGTTCCTTGTTTAAAAAGCCTTTAAAGTTTATATTAACAATGTCGCCAGTTTTTATTTTGTGTTGAAGATCTTCTACCGACTCAGCTTTTGTAGTATTTTTTGCCACTTTTTCTAGCTCATTTTGAATGTCTTTTTCTGTTATTTCATATTCATAGTTTATAATGCTGTCTTTTGGCCATTTTATAGAATTAACTTCAGGATGAATCTCAAATGTAACCTTACAGTTTGTGTCTTTTCCAATCTTTAATTCACTATCAGGTTCAAATTTAGGAGATGCGATAATTTTGTAGCCATATTTTTCTACGATTTCGTTTACAACTTCTTTCAACTGTTCTTCAAGAACATCGTAAAATGCGTTTATTTTGTATTTTGATTCTAGGACATGAAGAGGTACTTTTCCCGATCTGTAGCCGTCCATTTTAATTTTTTGCTGGTATTCTTTAAGACATTCTAGAACCATATCTTCGTTGTATGGTAATTTTACTTTAAATATTTTTTTAGTAGGGGTTTCTTTATATAACTTGTAGCTCATTTTAAAATACTTGAATACTATTTATTAATCAACAATTGGTGCGGTTGGAGGGACTTGAACCCCCACGTCTTGCGACACTAGAACCTAAACCTAGCGTGTATGCCAATTTCACCACAACCGCATTTTATCACTTAAAAAGTAAAAGTATGAAAATTTTAATATCAAGTTAAAATAGCAATGATTTTATCTATTGCAAAATAACCAAAGTAAGAAACCAATGAACATAAGAGTATTGTAATTTTTATAAAATACGGAATATGTATATTTTCTGTTCTTAAAATTTGTTTAGATGGCTTTTTAAAGAAAATTTCATAAAGCATTGTTGAAACATACAAAAAACTAATTATTGTTGAGACTCCAAATACCACTATATGAAAGGGTTTGTTAGTTTGTATTGCGGCAATTATTGTATAGTATTTTGCGCTAAAATTTAAAGACGGAGGTATGCCGATTAAGTTAAGACTGGCAATTAAAAATGCAATCGACAGAATTTGTTCTTTTTTTGCAATTCCTCTCAAACCTGATATATTTTTGATGTTATATTTAATGTAAAAAATACCAGATACAAAAAAGAGTGTAAGCTTTGCAAAGGAGTGTCCTATTAATTGTAGCACGGTGGCAATTTTAGAATAACTAGAAGGTATTGTTAATGCAAGAAGTATATATGAAATTTGCGCCATTGTTGAATATGCAAGTCTTTTTTTAATAATTTTACTCTCCAAAGCCATTATACTGCCGTATATACAACTGACTGAGGTAATACTGAATAAGATTTTAGATACAGTTATGTCTCGCATTATATCTAAACCAAAGATGTAAAAAGTAATCATAATCATTATAACTGCACCACTTTTAACAACTGCAACTGCATGAAGTATTGCGCTTACAGGTGTCGGTGCACTCATGCACTTTGGAAGCCAGCCATGCATTGGAAATATAGCTGTTTTGCTTACGCTAAATAAAAATAAAACAAACAGATACAATGCGTTCCGTGTTTCAATTGCGGTGTTTCTTATTACACCTGTATTTACATAGTTTAAAGAAGGGCTATAATAGTAAAGAATTGCTATAGCTGTCAAAAATAATACAGCAGGCAATGAAAGATAAGCGATGTAATATCCGCCTGTTTTCATTGCTACTTTATCGCGTTTAAATATAACAAGACTGTATGTCGAAAAAGTTAAAATTTCATAAAAAATATACGAAGTTATTAAATTACTTGAATATGCTATTAATATTGTTGTAAGCATGGAAAAAATAAGAGCAACAAAGTAGCTTGGTTTAAGGCTTTCAGTTTCCGAGAAGTAGTAAAAAGAATACAATATAGCAAGCGGTGTTAGAATAAAAAACATGCTACCAAAAATCAGACTTTCCGGCAAAGTATGTATCCCAATATACATTCTCTCAAATAATTTAAATATATCTATGTTAAGGTATATTTTTTCTAAACAAATTTGTTTTACAGAAAATAAATGTAGTGTACACGCAAGTATTGAGAAAGTTAAACTAATACTTAATGCTGTTTTGTTTTTTCTTGCTATTTTTTGGGTGTTAATACTATCGTATGCCCAAGGAAAAATAGAAAGTATTAAAAATACAAAACTAAGTATGAATATAAAGGTAGCAGACATAATCATTTTTATATAGTATAGAAAATAAAAAGTTTTAAAAACAACATTAATCTTGACAATAAAAGTTTATTTTTAATTAGATTAATCAAATCTATGTTATTATATATATGTTTGCTATAGCAAATATCTCAGGTCATCAATTTCATTTGAAGCCTGGTATTAAAGTTGAAATCGAAAGATTTACCCCTTGTGAAGTTGGAGAAATCTTCGACATAAAAGATGTTATTTTATTTTCAAAAGACGGACAGTCTTGTGAGGTAAATCCGTCTAATGTCGTTGTAAAAGCAAGACTTCTCTCTCATTACAGAGATCATAAAATTTTGATCTTTAAGAAAAAAAGAAGAAAAGGCTATAAAAGAAAGAATGGTCACAGACAAGAAAAAACATTAATTTTAATTGAAGAAATTTTAAGTTAAATTTAGATTTATGGCAACCAATTTAGGAACAGGTAGTACAAAAAATGGAAGAGATTCCGCAGGCAGAAGGCTTGGTTTGAAAGCAAGCGGAGGTCAATTCGTAGTCGCTGGAAATATCATTGTTAGGCAAAGAGGTACAAAATTCTATCCTGGCAAAAATGCCTACATGGGAAGAGATCATACTGTCATGGCAGGTATTGATGGTGTTGTAAATTTTTCAAGCCGTTTTGGCAAGAAGTATGTCAACATAGTTTCAGAATGATAATTGCCGAAGTTACAGCTTCTTTTGAAGAGTGTCGCTTGGATAAGTTTTTGAATAAATCTCAAAACTTACCAATGTCTTTTGTTCATAAAATAATTAGAAAAGGTAGAGTATACATAAATGGTTCTCCTTGCACGACTATATCCATGAGAGTTTTCTCTGGGTATAAGATTGAAATTAAACAAAACTTTAAAAAAGAACCAGATCCAGTTTTAACTCCTAAAAAAATACTAAGCAATTCTGAAGTTTTGAATTTTAAAAACCTTATTATTTTTGAAAATGATGATTTCTTAGCAATCAATAAGCCTTTTGGAATTGCTGTTCAAGGTGGTACAAAGGTTGAAACTTCACTTGATGAAATTGTTGGTGCAATTTATGAAGAAGCGAGCATAGTTCACAGAATTGATAAACATACAAGCGGAGTTTTGATTTTTGCAAAAAATAAGGTTTGTGCAAGACACCTAGCTGAGCTTTTTAGATTAAAAGGAATTGAAAAAACCTACTATGCTGTTGTAACTGGAATTATTGAAAAAGACTCATTTGAAGTAAATGAGCCACTTTTTGACAAAGAAAAAGACGGATATTTAGATGCTTTAACAAAATTTGAAGTTGTAAAAAGAGATGTAAACAAACAACTTACTCTAGTAAAGGTAAATCCAATTACTGGAAGAAAACATCAAATTAGAAGACATCTTATGTCAATAGGTTTTCCTGTATTTGGAGATATTAGATATTCTGTAATTAAAGATAAAACAAGACAATTGAATCTATTTGCACAGTCGGCGAAATTTGAAAATCATCTGATTGAAATCAAAAAATTTCCAAAGTTTTTTGAAATGGAGGTAAATTTAAAGTGAAAAAATAAAATTAAGGTAAAAAATTTTAAAATTTTTTACTAACCTTGTCTTACTTTGTGTTTTGGATTTTTTGGATCAAGCAAGTATCTTCTGCCTTTTCTAAATACCATTTTTACGCCTTTCTTTAACTTGTAAGCTCTGATTGAATTTCTGACTTTCATGTAACAATTTCTAAAACTTAAAAAACTCTTTTAAATCTTTAAAATAAAATTAATTAAAATCAATAATATTTTACATAAATGTAATTATATTTTTATTAAAACTGATATGAAATTTTCAATAACATCATTTTTTAACGATATTTTATACCTTTTACTGCCAAAATCATGTATTGCATGTAGTAATGTAATCATGAATGGAGAAGTTTGTCATCATTGCTGGAGTGAGCTATATTTTATTCAAGGAAATATCTGTAAAAAGTGCGGCGTTCCATTTGAATTTCAAATTGAAAATGAAACAGAGTGTTTACAGTGTCAGGAAAGTCCAAGATTTTTTGATTATATAAGGTCTCCTGTTGTTTATAATGAAATTTCATCAAATATTGTTAAACAGCTAAAATATGTAAAGCGCTATAACTATGCTATTTTTATGGCAAAAGAAATATACAAACATGTATATAAATTTATTGAAACAGATAGTAAAAAAATTATAGTCACTGGAATACCTATGATGAATGAAGAATTTTTTGCTAAAAATTTTAACCACAGTCTTATGATTGCGAGTGAACTGGCAAAGCTTGATAAGAATTTATACTTTTCTGATAAAGTGTTGATTAAAATTAAAAAAACCAAAAAACAATCTTCTTTAAATAAAAAAGAAAGAATG
>CAXNCX010000032.1:0-10023 GCA_964201065.1 Candidatus Deianiraeaceae bacterium
ATGCATTTCCGCATCATTTTTAATATATGTAACTTTCCCCCCGTGTTTGACCTTATACAAAGGTGGTTGAGAAATATAGAGATAGCCTTTTTGTATTATTTCAGGCATATATCTATAGAAAAATGTCATTAACAATGCTCTAATATGAGAACCGTCAACATCGGCATCCGTCATTATGGCAATTTTATGATAGCGAACCTTTTCAATATCAAATTCATCTTTACCAATTCCTGTTCCAATTGCTCCTATTATAGTTGCGATACTGTCGGCACTTAAAATTCTGTCAATTCTCATTTTTTCAACATTGAGAATTTTACCTCTTAAAGCAAGCACAGCTTGGGTTTTTCTGTCTCTTGCTTGTTTTGCAGTACCACCCGCAGACTGTCCTTCTACGATGTAAATTTCTTTTTCAGCTGGATTATTAGACTGACAATCGCTTAATTTACCAGGTAATGCTAGGCTAGTAGAGGAGTTTAGTTTGTTTTTAGCAAGCTCTCTTGCTTTTCTTGCAGCCTCTCTGACTATCGAAGATTCTTGAATTTTTTGAATAATTTTCTTTGCCTCACCTGGATTTTTTTCAAGCCAAGCACTTAATTTATCAGATACAGCATTTTCAACTACGGATCTAACATCAGAAGAAACTAGCTTGTCTTTTGTTTGAGAAGAAAACTTTGGATCGGGAGCCTTAACCGAAATAATAACTGAAAGACCTTCACGAACATCGTCTCCAGATATTTCAGGCATTTTTTTCTTTGCTTGTACAAAAGTTTCAACATATTTATTAATAACTCTTGTAACGCCGTGTCTAAATCCAGATAAATGAGTTCCTCCGTCTCTTTGGCGAATGTTATTTGTAAAACAAATCTCGTTTAAATGATAAGAATCTGTCCACTGCATTCCAATTTCAACTCCTATGTCATTCTTTTCATCATCAAAAAATATAACTTCATGAATTGGAGTTTTACTTTTGTTAATATGCTTAACATACTCAATCAAACCACCTTGATTCAAGAATTCTTTAACTTTTAATTCAACTTCCCGGCTATCTTTCACAATAAATCTAATTCCAGAGTTCAAAAAAGAAAGCTCTCTAATTTTTGATTCTACAGTGCTTAAAGTAAAAGTTACAACATTTTTAAAAGTCTCAAGAGATGGTTTAAACCTCACATAAGTTCCTTTTTTATCAGTTGTACCAACTTCTTTTAAAGAATTTATAGCAGCTCCGTCTTCAAATCTTAAAAAATACTCTTTTCCATTTTTATAAATCGTCAACTCAAGCCATTCAGAAAGTGCGTTTACAACAGAAACCCCTACTCCATGAAGCCCACCTGAAACCTTATAAGAATTTTTATCAAATTTTCCTCCAGCGTGAAGTTGCGTCATAATAACCTCAGCGGCAGATTTACCTTCTTCGTGCATTTCTACAGGAATTCCTCGTCCATTATCTCCAATAGAAGCAGAGCCATCTTTGTGTAGTTCAATTTCAATAGTGTTACAGTGCCCAGCTAATGCCTCGTCAACCGAATTGTCTATAACCTCATATATCATGTGGTGAAAACCACTTCCGTCTTCAGTGTCGCCAATATACATTCCCGGTCTCTTTTTAACCGCGTCAAGACCTTTTAAAACGGTTATAGAATCTGCACCATAGTTATCTGTCATAGTACTTTATTATCAAATAATTAACTACTTTTGAAACGAATAACTTAAAAATCAATTAATCATTTCAAAATAAAATTCATAAATTTTATACTTGCAAAAATTTATTTATTTTAGTATAATTTATTTATTAAAATTAAATGTATGGAAAATCAAAATGTAGATAAAACTAAAAACAATCAATTAGAAGAATTTAAAAACTTTTTAAAAGATCTTTATCGTTTAAATTTTTACAAAATGTCAGAAGATGCCACGATATACCAACCAACATTAAATAAAAACGGCACCGTAGATATAGAAAAAACAATGGAGCTTCACAAAGATGGATTTAATCCAGTAGATTATTTTTTAGACAATGGATATAATGCTTTGTCTAACGAAATCCATAGCAACGGATTAAGTGATATAACAAAGCCAAAAAACCTAAAATTAACTGAATATGTGGAAAATGTTTTAAATAAAATGGGAATAGACTTTAATGTGAATCAAGCTATACCACGCTATGATTTAAATAAAAAAGAAAAAATTCAACCAATTCCAAACAACACAATATCATTCGAATCATATACTTTTAAAAACGAGGCTCATCAATATATAAGAGTTAACATAAACAATCAAATTTTTACAATAAATGCAACTGTTGACAAAGAAGAGCTTAAAGATGTATACCCTGATGATCTTAAGATTGATTATAAAGACATAAAAAGACAGGGAGCTTGTGTGAACACCTCGGAAATTTTAATGCTTGAAATACTTGATATACTTACTAAGAATAGACTGATAATGAAACAAAATGAACTTACAATTCAACAAAAAAAAGAGTTGAAAAATTTTCTACAAGACAAGTTCAATGCATACTCTTCAATGACACAGGTTGAGATGTTTAATAGAGGAAATGAACTTTACAATAAATACATCACGCCTTTAATTATAAATCCAAATCACAAATTTTCTAATATATTAAATGAGCAAAAGCAAAAATTAACTCAAAATATAAAAAGTCTAAATGAGACAATAAAAGAATATGAAAATAAATTAGATATAAACAAAAAGCTCAATGACACTTTAAGTCCCCTACAAAGTCTTCAAAGTATTTTAAGTAAGAACTCAGACAGAGTTACAATCCGAGAGGAGATAAGTAAATTCATTAAAACTGAACAGTTTAATAATATTAATGAAAATCTAAAGACCGAAATATTGGAATTAAAACAACATATAGAAAATGTACTTGTAAGACCTCCTTTATGGAAAAGAGTTGTTAAAAGAATTATTAGATGTGGAGGTTCGCAACGCTCTTACAACATAAGATATAACCAACTTTTGGATACAGTAAATTCAGCGTTAAATACGAATATCGAATATCTAGAAAGTAATATAATCAAGGACACCTCAATTGAAACAAGAGAAATAGAAATTGCAACAGATAACTTCGATCGACACACACAACAAATCAAAAAAATTGAAGATCAAATTAACAAAAACGAAAAAGCTCAAGAACTTGAAAAGCCTAATCTGAGTAAATCTGGTTTTGAATTAATTGAAATTAACCAAAGAAAGACTAAAAATATTCGTCAAAAATGGTTTGAAAAACTAATAGAAAAAGAAAATGAACTGCATACATTAGAAATAGAAAAATTAACTCAAAAAGGTATTGAATTATCAGAAACAGAAAGTAAAAAATTAGAATCACTTAAAAAAGATATAGATTTAATAAATTCAAACATACTAGGAATTGATGGATTAAATGCTGAGTATAAAAAGACAAACTATTATATTCAATTTTTAAAAAATAACAGAGCTCAATGGCTTCAAAAAAACATTGATGATTACAAACTTGATAAAACAAATGCCGAATGGTATGTTGATGATGATCTACGAAGACTAGAAAACTATAAAAACAAACTACTTAGCTTGAGTAAAAATTATATCAAGTTAAGTAGCTCAGAAGGACAAGAGCCGACTCATATTGAAAAAAAGATAAACCAATTAACAAAGTTGCAAAAATCAAAGACGCGTTCCCTTGATGACAGCGAAATTGAAAAATCCACAATGAAAAGAATATATAACAATAACAATTCTGGAATTGGCAACACACAACACATGACAGATGTGACGGATACATTTAATAAATTTAACTTAGAAATGCCAAAACTCAAACCAGATAAAACTTTACAAACTATAGAAAAAAACACTGAAGTAACCGTTACTAATGTATGACTATAATACAATCACTACAATACTTTCTTAAAAATTGACATTCTTTTTATTTTTAGTATAATTTATTTATTAAAATTAAATGTATGGAAAGTCAAAGTGTAAATAAAAGTAAGACTTTAAGTTCACTAGAAAATCTCCAGAGTGTTTTAAGTAAAAAGCTGGCTAAAGCTACAATCAAAGAGGAGATAGATAACTTCACTCAAAATGAAGAGTTTAATAATATTGATGAAAATCTAAAGAACGCAATAAATGAGTTAAAAACACATTCAAAAATTGTACCTGTAAAACCCTCTTTATTTGCAAGACTTTTTACACGTGGAGCTTGGCAAGGCTCTTACAATATAAAATATGACCAACTTTTGGATACAGTAATTTCAGAATTGAATACGAATATTGAAGGTCTAAAAAAGGAACAACTAGAAAAGGAACAACTAGAAAAAGAAAAACTGGAAAAAGAAAAACTGGAAAAAGAAAAACTAGAAAAAGAAAAACTGGAAAAGGAAAAACTGGAAAAGGAAAAACTAAAAAAGGAGCAAGAGAATAAGATTTTTAATTTCGTTCAAAAAATTGTGAATGATGAACTTGATCAATATGAAACGACACTGTACAAAAACGGCACCATAGATATAGCAAAAACAAACGAACTTAACAAAAATGAATTTAATCTAGTAGATTATTTTTTAGACAATGGATATAATGCTGTGTTCAATAACTTACATAGCAACGGACCTGATAATATAACAGTCCCAAAAAGCCTAAAGTTAGCTGAATATGTGGAAAATGTTTTAAATAAAATGGGAATAGACTTTCATGTGAATCAAGCTATACCAGACTATGATTTAGATAAAGAAGGAGGAGAAATTCAACCAATTCCAAGCAACACAATGTCATTTGAATCATATACTTTTGAAAACGAGGCTCATCGATATATCAGGGTTAACATAAACAATGAAGTGTTTACAATAAATGCAACTGTTGGCAATAAAGAGCTTCAAGACACATATCCTAATGATCTTAACATTCATTATAAATACACAAAAAGAGAAGGACCTTGTGTAAATATATCGGAAATTGTAATGCTTGAAATACTTGATATACTTGTCGATCGAAAAA
The DNA here is from genome assembly GCA_964201065.1 of Candidatus Deianiraeaceae bacterium. GTDB lineage: Bacteria > Pseudomonadota > Alphaproteobacteria > Rickettsiales > Deianiraeaceae > CAXNCX01. The sequence continues at coordinate 4,990 of CAXNCX010000032.1, forward strand.
TAAAACAGCTAACTAAAGAAGAGGAAGAAGAGAAAGAGGAAGAAGAGGAAACGTTACAAAGCATGATACAAACCCAATTCAGTGTATACTGTGTCATGACAGAAATTGAGATGTTTAATAGAGGAAATAAACTTTATAATAAATACATCACACCTTTGATTGTAAACCCAAATCATAAGTTTTCATATAAAGATCCTTATTTTTTATTACAACAAAATAGTCTACAAGAACAGAAATACATTGATGGGATGACGACTGAAATCAAAACATTGAATGAAGAAATAATAAATAAATACACAAAATCAACAGCAGAAAAAAACAAAACAGCTCATGAAATCAGCATGCTTAGAAGAGGCATAAAAGACCGTGAAGAAGAAATAAATAAATACACCACACCTTTGATTATAAACCCAAATCATAATTTTTCATATATAGATCCCTATTTTTTATTACAACAAGATGGTGTAAACAAACAGGAATACATTGAAGAGATGCAGGCTCAAATCAAAAAATTGAATCAAGAAATAATTAATCAATACACAAATTCAATAGCAGAAGAAAACAAAACAGCTGATGAAATCATTATGCTTAGAAGAGTCATAACATCTTATGAAGAAGAAATAAATGAAAGTATGGAATTGATAAACAAAAACAAGGATAAAATTGAAGAAATAAAAAACAAAAGATACAATAATAATATAAGCATAAAACCTGCAACAGCTCTAAAAAATGAGAAAGGTTTTGAATTATTAGAAATAGAAAAGAGAACAAACAGTGAACTGAAAAATACTATCGCAATAAAACAAGAGATGGATAAAACTGAAGAGCACATCAAATACATCCAAAATAACAAAAAAGAATGGATTAATTTACATGGCTCCGAAGATATACCAAATGAAGGCATGCAAATACTTACAAACCATAAAGAAACCTTAATGAAGCTTATAAAAAATAAAAAAGATCAAAAATTTTACTCTTTTGACGACAGCGGAATTGAAAAACACACTACAAAAGGGATGTATGTTACTAATATATCTGGAGTGGGAAACACTCAGCACACAGAAAAAGTTAGTGAAAATTTTAAAGCTTTAGATTTGGCAATTAAAAGTATACCGAAACCTGAAAATAATTTAAACACTCTTAATATAAAAAACGAAATGAATAAATAAAAGATTGTTTGAAAATTAAACTTCATAATTCAGTAATGTTTTGAATAAAATATAATTAATAATATGTCTCAAAAAGTTTTAATTACAGGTGCAACTGGCGGAATTGGATTTGCAATCGCAAAAGCATTTATAGCAAACGGAGATGAAGTGTGTATCTCTGGAAGTAGTGATGAAAAATTACAAAATTTATCAAAAGAAATCGGTGCAAAATGTTTTTTAAAATGTAATTTAAAAGACTTCTCTGAGGTTGAAAATCTTTGTGAAAAGGCAAGTCAAATGCTTGGAGGGCTTGATGTTGTCGTTTGCAACGCTGGAATAACAAACGATAAAATATCTATAAAAATGTCAGTTGAGGATTTTCAAGAAGTTTTAAACATAAATTTAACAGCAAATTTTATACTCAATAAAGCGGCAACAAGGCTAATGGCAAAAAACAAATACGGTCGCATAATAAACATGGCATCAATAATAGGTCAAATTGGAAACATTGGTCAAGTTAATTACTCAGCTTCAAAAGGTGGTTTAATTTCAATGACAAAATCTTTTGCAAGAGAATATGCAAAAAAAGGTGTTACAGTCAATGCAGTTGCACCCGGATTTGTAGAAACTCCAATGACAAGTAAAATGACAGAAGAAACATTGTCAGAAATGCTAAAAAGCGTCCCAATTGGAAGACAAGGAAAGCCAGAAGAAGTTGCACACGCCGTATTGTTTTTGGCATCACCAATGGCAAGTTACATAACAGGAACAACCATAAACATAAATGGAGGAATGTTAATGGTTTAATTAAAATTAAAAAAGCTTGCATATCATTAAAATTTTAATATAATTAAATATTTAATGATGAGTTATATATGAGTACAACTGACAGCAATTCAAAGAAAAAAGAGAAATCAAAATCTTTTTTAAAAAATGATATTACAAAAAATACAATCACATCAGTTATTGCAAATAATTTTGAAAATTATGAAGAACAAATCTCTTCAATCTCAACAAGCTCCAAAAGAAGCAAAAACAGAGTTGTTTGCGGAATTTTAGAAACATTAATCAAGGAATATCAAAATGAAAACAACGAGTTAACCAAAACTGATATATTAGAAAAAATCAACAAAGTTAAAGACGATTTGTTAAAAAAATACCCAGCTAAAACAAAGATTGCCAAAGAAAGAACAAACAAGTTACTTACAAAAATACAGCATATAAATGCATTAAGCGCTCAAGATGCAATGCCTATTTTGTCGTCTATAGACACAGATAATAGCGATATAACAAGCATTCTTAAAGGTTTAAATGGAAGTTCAAGTTATAGTTTAAAAAATGAACAAAGCACGGCACATTCTTCATTAAGTGTCAATCCTATAAAACAAAAGAATAAAGCAAGCTCTTCATTAGAGTCGTCAATAAAGTATTCTAATAATCGTTTTAACGATGAACCTACTAAATTAAAAAATACCTTACTGCAAACAATAAAAGACGATGAAATGGAAACAATACAACAATTTTATGCAAAATTAACACCTGCAAACAAATATAAAAACACAAAATTTTATGAACCAGAAACAATTTTCAACACGATTCCTGAAGACCAACAGAAAGATGCTAAACTTGTATCAAAAATATTTAACGAATATCAAGATATCCAAAAAAAAGGGCTAAATCCAAGCAAAGAACTAATAATAAAAGCTATTTTTGGCATAAATGATTTTGATGTTTTAGGTTACATGAGACTAATTAGAAATGGAAATTTAGATACATTTACAGATCTTAAATCAAGATATAATATGGTAAAATCTCTAATAGCTGAAACAGAAGATATAAATCAATATTTATATAAATTCACATACAACTACAACATACCAAAAAAAGAAAACGGTGAGCATGATGAACAATACACTAGACTTTATAATCAAATAAACGCAAATAAAAAATACAATCACAACATGTTAACAAGTTTTTTAGAAAACAATAATCTCAACTCAAAAGAGGAACTACAAAACACTAATACAAAGAAATTAGATCCTCTGCCAGTAACTCCTGCAGAATTTTTTTTATATAATCCAACGGACAAAACCATACAAGATGCAGTTTTTGAATTAACTGAAGCTACAACAAAAAAGATAAATAAAGATGGACGCATTGACAAAGATAAGATTAAACTCATAGAAAGCCTTGTAAAAAATCCCCAATCAAACCTTGCAAGTATAAGTAATCAAAACAAAAATCAAAAACAGACTTAACTTAAATTCAAAGACTTAACATCTCTTACCGTCGATGGACGAGCTAGAGACTTCTCTTTTGTATTTGAAGCTAAATTTATATCAGTCATGTTCTTTTGAACAGCACCCAAAGCACGAGAAAATATGTTTAATTCTTTATCAAAACTAAGAGTAAATTTTTTAAACACCGTTTCGCTTTCTGATTTTTCAATATTTTTTATATAAAAAATAACTAAATTTTTAAGACCTTGATCTGTTAATTTTAAAGCTGGATGATGCACGATAGAAGTTCTAGGGTTTTCTTCTATATCAAATTGTTTATTGATGCTTTTTAGCTCAGATATCAAAGAATTAAAAGATAAATCCTTTGATAAGCAATCTTTTAAATTTTGTAAATAAAGTTCTTTTCCCATATTTTTATCATATATAAACATATTATACACAATAATAAAAAATTGTCAAAATAATAAAAACATAAACTAGACCATTTTAATAAAAATATTTTAAATTGACAAACTGTTTAATTTTTTGTAATAATTAATTACAGAGAATTAAAATTTATTATTATGGATATAAAAATCACAGGACAAGGCATTGAAGTTGGAGATATTTTAAAAAAGCACATTCATGCAAGACTAGAAGAATCCACTACAGGAATTCTAAAAATGATCGAAGACACAAATGTAGTTATAAAAAAAAATGGTCATCATATTTTTCATTGCACAACTAATGTACATACAGATGAGCATTCAATCGTAATAAGATGTCAAGCAGAAGACAAAGACATATTTGTAGCGTGTGATATGTGTTTTGCAAAAATTAAAAAACAACTTAGAAAATACCATAAAAAACTTGTGGACTTCAAGCACAATAAAGAGTTACAAGAAGAAAGTAAAATTGATAGAAGCAAACTTATTGCCAAAAAATATACAATTAGTTGCAACAACTCTGCCCACGAAAACAGCGATGAAGAATTTGTAATGAATGTTGTGTCAAACATTTTAGTTGAAAAAACAGTTGATATCGATCATCTCAGCACCGAAGAAGCAATGATGAAAATGGATTTATCAGATGTTGCAGCTTTGCCTTTTGTAAACAATAAAACTCATCATATGTCAGTTGTTTACAAAAGAAAAGACGGAGATGTTTCTGTTTTAGATCTTGGATATAAGGTATTGTAATCGTACAAATTTTCATATATGCCTGTAGTTAAAAAAAGTAAAAATAACAAAAACTTAAAAAAAGGCTTTACCCTTCTTGAGCTTGCAATTGTCTTAACCGTTGTAACATTTTTACTTTCAAATTTAACGCTTGGTTTACAAGCTGGACTTAATGTATATCGTGCTAAAAAAAACAGAGAAAGAATGGAACTTATAAAACAATCCATAAATACCTACTTTTCAAAAAATATGAGGCTGCCCTGCCCTTCAAACCCATTTTTAGATTCTAAAGACTCAAATTTTGGTGAAGAAAATTTATATAAACAAACTATAGGTCAAGACCTTCACTCAGAATGCTGGCTACAATTTTCAAGACAGGGTGTTAAAGACGCATCTGGCAGCACAACTCCCCCTTTAGCAATAAAAACAAGCGGTGATCAAAACCCAGAATACACAGTCTTCGGAGGGGTTCCAGTTAGAGAGCTTGGA
>CAXNCX010000033.1:0-9720 GCA_964201065.1 Candidatus Deianiraeaceae bacterium
TGAGAATTGTTTAGATGGAAATCAAACTGCTCGTTTTCTTCTAAATAAACCCCCTGAAAACACTAAGTCTATGACATATAAAAAAAACAACAAAGACTCTAAAAAAAATTCTAATTGTATTATTTTTTGACATAATTTAAAATATTTATATAATTAATTATTAAATATTATATTTTTCTATATGGAACCAAGCACAACAAAAAAACAAAAAATACAGACCATTAGAGAGCTTATGGATGAGCGTATAAATCAGGGTAAAAATCTTTTTCACAAGAATAAAGAAAATAAATTACTCCAAGAAAACTATGAAGCTATAAAAGAAGCTATTTTCGAATTAATGTTAAGAAATGTTTCGGAGGATGATTTAAGTTATGTTATTAAAAAAATTTCTAGTTCTGATTATAGTATGACAACTATTTCTGTGATCTTTTACAGAATGAAGAAGTTAAATAAACATATGAAACAAATTAAAAACAGAGGTGTTGCCTTGACTTCTGATATAATTGGATTTGTTGAACATTTTACTAGTGCAGTTGATAGTAAACAAGCAGAAATTGATGTAGCTGTGGGAGGTTTAAACATAACAATACCAAGCCGAAATGACCAAGAGCCAATTTTTAATAAACAACAAGACAAAGAGACTAAAATAAACACCATTAGATATCTTATTAATAAAGTAATTAATAATTCTCCTACAAGTCTAAAATTTTTGGCTACTATCAGAGAAAAACATAACAAAATCGAAGAGCCTATGTCAAAATTGATATTAACACATGCAACTAATAAGGACTTAGATAAAATGACTGAAGTGCTTTCTAATATTGAACATCAGTCTGCCCAAGCCATGAGATCTTTTAATAAGAATCTTGACAAGATTATTGAGAGAGAATATATTGATACTAAAGACATAAGTGACATTATGAATTCACTTATAGAACGGAATACTGTGCTAAACAATGAAGAAATAGCAGATAAGCTAAAACTTGCGATGTCAAGTTTTGAAAACAAATATGATATTGCACCAATTACTGTTTATAAGCAAGCAACGTATGTTAGTGCAGATCAGTTATTTGGAGAATCCTTAGACAATAAACAACCAATTACTACACAGACTCAGCAATCACAGAATGTCCAAGATACAAACATAGAGATTAATCCAGAACCTACTAGAACAACAAATGAAAAAATAAACACCATTGAGCCAAGTGCAACAAGAGATGATAAAATAAAGATTATTAGAAGTCTTACGGATGAGCTTTTCTTAAATACTTGTTCAAATGAAAACAAAGAACAGTATAAATCTGTTGAAGAAGGATATAAACAAACAATAAAGCCTATGTTAACAACACTTTCAAAATACGCTAACGATGAGAATTTAGACGACGTGATTGACTTTTGTAAGTTGTTATCTACAAAGAACAAAATCAATTCTCCCAAGACTATAGAATGCTTAAAGACAGAGTTTAATAATATTACTCAACAAGGGTATGTTGGTGTAGATGATATATTCACAATTTTACATCGTGTAAGCATGATAGAAGTTAGTGTTGATCTGGATGACTTAGAAAGTAGACTTAAATTCGCTGATATGCATGATAAGTTTGAATATCATGTGTATAAGTTTAGACATCATACAGAACCAATTACTACCCTAACCAATCAACCACAAAACACAACTGAAACAAATAAAATCAATAAAGAAATTAACAAATAAAACCTCTTAACTAAGTCTTTAAAAACTGCTCCTCTTTCTTTAAAGTTTTTAAATATTCTAAAATGCTATTTTTCAACGCAATAGATAAAAATGTTGGAACTGCGTTACCTATTTGTAAATTTTTATCACTTCTTGAGCCATAAAAAATATAATCATCAGGAAAACATTGTATTCTTGCACCTTCTCTTGTAGTTAATGGCCTTGGTGCTTTTGGGTGAATGCATCTTGATGAAGATGGTGTGCTGAAATTTCTTGTAAGAGTTGTACTTGGTCTATTCCACCAAAGACGACAATAAGTATTTGCAAATCCACTTTTAGGTCTTAATTCTTCAGGTAAATCTTGTGGAGTTCCGCCATCTGGTAAAGTTTCCATTATTTTAATCAAATTTTCATTATTTTTTGGTGCATTATGGTCATTGATTTTTAAGGGAGCATTTTTTCTCATTAATTTTTGAAATTCATTAATAGGGTCTGTTGCATATTCAAATGCCTCTTCACCAGATTTAATAAACGCTAAATCACTTATAGCTTCAGCGAGGGTTAAGTATGGTTTTAAGTTGTCATCAAGTATAGAATTACAACCTGCCTCTTTATTGCAATGAGTTGGTTTTGGATAGATAAATTTTTTATTAGATTTGCTACCTATTATGATAATCCTCTCTCTCACCTGCGGAGCTCCAAAATCAGCGGAGTTTAAAACTTTATATGAAACATTATAATTTAATGATTCAAAAAGTTTTATAATGGCGTTAAATAATTCACCATTTTGCATTGATAGAAGTCCTTTTACATTTTCAAAAACAAACATTTTTGGATTTATTTCTTTTAGTACCCTGTAGTATTCTTGGAATAATTTACCCCTAGGGTCATCTATTAATCTTTTGCCAACGGTTGAGTAAGCTTGACAAGGCGGTCCACCAACAACCAAATCAATCTCTCCGGCGTTTATGTTAAAATCTTTGTTTAAATCATTAATTCCAAAATCTTTAATATCTTTGCAATATACTTTAACGGTTTTATGATTTAATTCATATGCTTTTGCCATATTCGGTAACAATTCATTTGCAGCAATTATTTCAAATTTATCGTCCTTAGCAAAGCCATAACTCAAACCACCAACACCAGCAAATAAATCAACAACTTTAATTTTATTTTTATCCATATTTTAAATAAATAAAAAATCTTCAACTTTTGGCGGTAAGTCTGTTAGTTTCCAAATAAAATAATTTTGATCTATAGTAAAAACCATCTGACCCTCCATTTGTGTTCTTGTTATCCAATTTATGTTATCATCTTCAATATCATCTATTTTTATAAAAGCGACCTGACCATTGAAAAAGTCAAAATGCATTACAACCGAACTTATATTGAAATCTCTTTTGTTATTCTTTGCTTCTAATACTTTATGTTGTTTGATATCGTTAATTCCTTGAAATCCAGATTGAACTTCTATTCTTAATTTTGTTTTATTCTTTAATTGAATTTCTAAATCAGCTTTTGGTGTTCTTTTGAAAGTGTCTAGGTTTCTAAAATCATCACCTCCTATCAATTCAATATTATCAATATTGACATCAAAAATAAAACTAACGGCTTTTAAAAAATACGATGAAATCAAAAAACCTCTCATCCAAGAAAAATAGACTTCTTCAGTTCTACGACCCTGATTGTTAAGTTTTGCTATAATTTGATTTTCTTTAAGTTTTTCAAAAACTTTGTCGATATTTTTTGATTTAAAATTATTTATATCTCCATATTGAATATCGGACGACACAAGAGAGTCTATTTTTTTTATAATTTCAAATAGTCTCAAGTTTAACAAACCTATGTAGTTATAATCTACCGTTGGAATTATATCTTTTGCACCAAAAAAAGCTTTGACGCTGTTTTGATTAGTAAAACCAAGCAACTCTCTATATTCTTTAAAATACTTTACATCTATCATGTTGGTTTTAGTTAATTAAATAATTTTATGAATTATAGAATTCTGTTTTTTATTTACAATTTTTAAAAAACACAAAAACCTTTTACCTAAAAGACTGTTTACCTGCCATTCTTTTCAGAATTAATGAGCCATTTTATTAAATCTTCTATGGTGCCATCAAAATCTGGAAGTTGTGTTTGAAGATTTTTCAACATAAAAATGTTATCTTGTTTCTCAGCTTCTCCTATAATAATCGCATACTTACAGCCTATTTGATCTGCTTTTTTTATTCTTTTAATAACCGAATTACCGCTTAAAATAACATCAACAGGAAGATTTACAGAATTAAATTTATTCGCAATATTGAATACATCAACAATGTCCGTCTCATTTACATAAATTAAAGCGGTTTTTGTTTTAGATACAGGTTTTAATTTACTAAATAGCATAAGTCTTTCAACTCCTGCAGAAAACCCAACGCAAGGCAGTTGTGTTTGCCCTCCAGACATATCTTTAAATAAATTATCATATCTACCACCTGCAAGAATTGTTGACTGCGAAAACTCAATCTCACTTGGAACAAATTCAAAAATTGTTGAGGTATAATAATCAAGACCTCTAACCAAATTTGCATCAATTTCAAATTTTATTCCCAAACTACTTAAATTAGCAGTTAGCATTTCAAAATCTTTGCTTTCTTGTTCTGAAAGAAAGTCTTTAATTTGTGGCGCATCTTCTAATATAGATTTGTCTTCGCTGGATTTAGAATCTAAAATTCTTAGTGGGTTTTTTTCAAGTCTGTTTTGAGAATCTTCTGACAATCTATCTTTATAAGGGGTTAAATATTTATATAACTCTTTTAAATACTGATCTTTGTTGTTCGGCAGTGCGTTAATTTTTAAAGTTACATCTTCTATTTTAAGTGCTTTTAAAAGCTCATGAGCTAAGTTTATGATGTACAAATCAATGTTAGTTTTATCACTTCCACCAATATATTCAAAGTTTAGTTGATTAAACTGACGGTATCTACCTTTTTGAGGTCTATCATATCTAAAAAGTGGTCCGTAAGAAAAATACTTCACAGGCAATACACCTTTGTGTAAACTGTTTTCAACAGCATGTCTCATAATTCCTGCTGTAAACTCTGGTCTTAGTGCAAGAGAGTTGTCGCTTCTGTCTTTAAATTTATAAATCTCCTTACTAACAATATCAGACTCCTCTCCTAAATTGCGTTCAAAAACTTCTGAAAATTCCAAAATTGGAGTATGTAGAGTTTCAAATCCGTTAGAAACAGCAAGTCTTTTGCCAAGTTTTATAATTTCATTAAAAAGCAATCCATCTGTTCCAAATACATCCTTCATTCCTCTAACGCACTTCATAATGTATATATATCATCAATTGTCATCAATCTATTTGGATGCTCTGTTTGTAACATTTTTTTAGCAATTTTTATTGCAGAGCTTGCAAATATTCTACGATTGAATGCAGTGTGTTTAATTTCAATAGAATCCATGTCTCCAGAAAAAATCACCGAATGTTCTCCAAATACATCACCTCTGCGAATACCATGAACATGTATTTCGTTTTGCTCTCTCATCTGTGACGGATTTAAGTTTATTTTCGTTTCTTTTTCAAGTGCGTCTTTAATGTCGTTTGCAATGGTAATTGCAGTGCCAGAAGGGTTATCTTTTTTCTTTGTATGATGTGTTTCTATAACATCTATATCATACTCATCTGTAAGCATTTTTGTTGCTATAAAACTAAGTCTCCTAGTCACATAAATTCCCAAAGATGTATTTGATGTCCAGAGTATCTTCGTTCTGCTTGCAACATTCGACATTTTATTTAAAATACTCTCGTCTATGCCAGTAGTTCCGCTGAGTAAAGGAGTCTTATAAATATCCGCATTGTCAATGGCCATATTTAAAGCATCTGGTGAAGAAAAATCTATCACCACTTCGCTATTTTTAAATACTTCAGACATTGGCACTGAACATCCTCTATAATATTCCAAAACACTATCACTTTCTAAATCCAGTAAAGCTTTTATTTCACGACACATTCTGCCGTTTGAACCAATTAAACCAATTTTCATATATCTTTTTTTAATTATTTAGTCAGTTCTTTTATAAATTCCAATAAATTTCTTCCTTGATTCATCTTTTTTTGCTCCATGTTCCATACAATATCACTTTGGGATAAGTTTTTTGCAAGCAATTCACCAACATAAATATTTCTTTCAATGTAATCAGAATTTGCACCAATCACCACAATTCCTATTTTTTTGTTACCTTTTTCAAAAATTGTAGCAATATTTTGACCAGACTGGCTAATAAAACCAGTTTTTGTAGCAACAATGCCTACCATATCTCTGTCAATCATGCTTGCTTTTTCGTAACTTTTCCCGTTTTTAAAAAATATATAACCATTCATTATAGGCAGATATTCATAGAAGTCATCATATATTTTTTTAAGTAAAATTGCCATATCATAAGCTGTAGAAACATTACTTGCGTGGAACAAGCCATCTAAATTAGCAAGCTTAGTTTTAGTCATATTCATTTGAGCTGCTTGATTATTCATTATGTTTAAAAATGTACCATGCTTACCGTATATTTCTTCTGCAAGTATCCATCCTGCATTGTTTAAAGAATATGTCATTAAAGCATTTAATATTTCAAAAATTGATATGCTATAACGATCATGATTTGCAGAGCTCGATAGATCAATAATAAAGCCTTTTTTAGCGTACTTCGTCTCAAAATCATACAAAACATCAGCTAATGCTATTCTACCTTCTTTAAGAGACTTCAAAACAATATAAAAAACCATCATTTTGGTAAGAGACGCTGGATAAATTTGTTTATGTAGATTTTTAGAATCTAAAACAGTGCCTGTTTTTAAATCCATGACACAATAACTTGTAACAGCTTGCGAATTATATGTATAAAAAGCTAAAACTATAGCAACAAAAAATGACAAACTAATCCTCTTGAACATAAACTACCATTCCATCAAGCTTTGGGGTTAAAATTACTTGGCAACCAAGACGAGAAAAATCAGTTCTGTTGTTTACAACCTCTAGCGTGTCTTCTTCTTCGTCAATTTTTTCTGGCAATAAATCAAAATACTGTTGATCTAAATGAACATGACATGTCCCGCATGTTGCATTTCCTGCGCATGCACTTGGAAGATTTATGTCATGCTCTTCCGCTAATTCTGTTAAAACATCACCCTCTTTTCCATGTACTTCATGCCGTTCTCCATTGGGATATTGGAAAATAATTTTTATCATATATTTATTCAAATTCAGCATATTAATAAAATATAATTAAAAATTAATGTCAATTATACATATTAATATAGTTGACATGAGTTTCTGATTATGATATAATATTGATATCTTAAATTTTAATATTATGTTCTATAAAATCTTTAATTTCTTTAAAGAATTAACCAACAACTTGTTCAACAAGAATCCTAAAGATATTTCAGAAACTTATGCTAATGATAAAAATGAACTAAGTGGACATAGTATAATTCGTTTTAAAAAACTTCTTTCTAAACTTGGAATCACAGCATTAAATCAAGCTAAAATCTTAGAAGATGTATTTAAAGACGGCAAAGATTTTTTAGATGAAAAAACAGGAATTTTTATCAGAGCAAATGAAATTCAAGAACTCTGTGATGCAAGAGAAGAAGAATCAACAAAGATAATTGAAAAAATGGTGTCCGATAAATTTGTCTTAAAAAGGAGTGACAATTTAAAAAAATTGTTTCTCTCAATGAACATGGAAAAAGATAAATACAAAATAGACAATATAATAACTGAAGCAATTAACAACAAAGACTTTGTGGACAAAAAATGGAACATTAAAATTAGAGTAAATGAAATCAATGCAGTAATAAATGCAAATGAAAAAGATGTTGAAGAAGTAATTAACAATGTAATAAAATTCACAGCAGTTAGGTCTGGATATTTTGCTGTAGGGAGTGAAATATCAGACAAAGATACACCTGGAGTAATTGAGAAATTTAAAAATGGGAAAGAGAAAGAATTAGGTATTAAGCAGAAAAACTTTACAAATTGGCTTAATACTATCCCTTTTAAAGACAAACTAGAGGCAATTTATAAAAATGAAAAACTGAAAAGAAAGCCAAATTTAACATTAACAGACAAACAAAAAGAAAAATTAAGCTCTAAATAGACACTTAATTAACTTCACACCCCATCCAGCTGCACCTGATTTATAAAGTGGTTTATCTCTATTGCTATCACTCACACCAGCGATGTCAATATGAACCCAGTGTGGAGTTTTTTCAATAAATCTTTGCAAAAATTGTGCAGCAGTAATGCTTCCAGCCATTCTGTCAACTGATCCAGTGTTTCTCATATCAGCAATTTTTGAATCCATCAGTTTGTTATATTCTTTGTGTAAAGGAAGTCTCCAACATAGCTCGCCAGTTGTTTCTGCAGCATTAAATATTTCTTTTGCAAATTCATCGGAATTTGAGAAATATCCAGCATAAAGATCTCCAAGTGCAACAACAATGGCTCCTGTTAAAGTTGCAAAATCAATCATTTTTTGAGGTTTATGTTTTGTTGCAACATAATACAACACATCCCCCAAAACAAGTCTTCCTTCTGCATCTGTATTTAAAACTTCTACAGTTTGACCAGACATTGAAACAACAATATCACCTGGTCTTTGTGCAATTCCATTTATCATGTTTTCAACCAGTCCGATAGCACCAACTATATTTTTTTGAACACCAAGCTTGGATGCTAAAAGCAAACTTGCAACAACTGTCGCAGACCCTGCCATGTCACCTTTCATATCTTCCATTCCAGATGCTGGCTTTATTGACATCCCTCCAGAGTCAAATGTCACACCTTTTCCAACAAGTGCGTATTCAGTTTCTTTTGAAGATTTATTTCCATTATACTCCATTATTACTGTGTATGGCTTTTTCTCAGAACCCATTCCAACGGCTAAAAGTGTATTCATGCCAAGCTTTTTCATTTCAGTTTCATTAAGAATTGTAAGCTTCACGTCAGTGCCTTTGAACAATTCTTGGATATATTCTGCATAGCTTTGTGGATACAAAACATTAGGAACTTCATTCACTAAGTCTTTAACTATGTTGATTGATTCTAAAGTTGCAACGACTTCTTTTGTGTCAATATTTTCACTTGAAACCAACACAACTTCTAATAATTTTGGCAAGGATTCTTTTGCTTTTTCAGTTGTTAGGTATTTTGAAAAACGATAAAGCTTTTGGCATAATCCAAGTAAAGCTAAATTTAAAATTTTTGAATCTTTACTTTCTGTAAAATTTACAATGCTAAGTTTTTCACAGCAAGAAGATATGTCAGCAATCTTGGCACCAGTTAATTCAAGTTCTAAGTCTGAAAGTTCTGTTTCAAGAAAAAATACTTTTTTCACCTCTAAATCTAAGTCATTTAGAGCAAAAGTTTTGGTTTTTTTTGTACCAAACTCAATATCTTTTAATTTTTTTGACAACTTACCCTCTTCAATCCCTAAATATTTACTAATTTTTGACAATTTATCACTAAATTTAGAGTCTAACAAAATAACAAGAGTTTCATTTTTTAAAAACTCGGTTTTTACTGATATTTTTGGAAGTTTAGCTTGGGTTATCATAAAGCGCATCTATTAAAGACTTAAAGATGTATAACTTTTTTCTAAAAATCAACAAGATATCAATAAAACATCCTGTGATTGTTATTTCTTTCTACCAAGAGGCTGAAAAGAATTTGTGTTAAAGTCTGTTTTAGGCAATATTTTTTGATTCTTATTATTTATTTTAGTTTCTTCAAACTTTGTCTCTTCAGATTTGATAATATTAGTTTTCTTAGAGTCTGTTTTAGACACTGAAGTGTTGAAAATAATTGCATTACGGCTTTGTTCAATAGACTTTATAACCTGCTTTGTATCAGGATGACCATTATACTCGTGTTCTTTACCAGTTTCTCGATCTATAAAAATTCTTTCCACAAGCTTACCCTGACCTTTTCTTATTTCAACAACATTCTTCACTCCTTTTAGGACGCTTGTAGATC
>CAXNCX010000034.1:0-9610 GCA_964201065.1 Candidatus Deianiraeaceae bacterium
GAAGACTAACACAAAGTTTTAATTGTTATTGTTTTATTAGAAACAAAAAAAATATTGTTTTATTATTGACAATTATATATTAAATATATAATATATTAATGCAGACTTTTAGTCTGTAATTTCATTTTTTTCATAGAAAATGATATTTAAGTTATCGGTGTAGGTAAAGCAATTTACTTACACTGGATTTATTTTGTATTTTTTGCTTACACACATCATATTTAGTTTTTATCTATAATTCGTGAGATTTTTTTTATGAGCAACAACTTAATTTTTGATTTTCAAACTGAATCAACTATACAACATGAAGATAGAGTTGAATTTACTGGATATGCCAGTGTATTTGATGTAATAGATTCAAGCAACGATATTGTTTTAAAGTCGGCATTTGGGACAATTAAAAGAGGCATTCCTTTTTTATGGCAACATGAGTTATCAAGCCCAATTGGGAAAATTTCTTATGTTAAAGAAGATGAATTTGGTCTTTATATTGAAGGCTTTATAACTAAAAAAACAACTAAGGGTTCTGAAGCTATAGATTTAATTGAACAGGGCATTTTAAGTAATTTAAGCATAGGTTATAATGTTTTGGATTATTATACTCAAAATGGCATTAATTACTTGACAAAACTTGATTTAATGGAAGTAAGCCTAGTATCGATAGCGTCTAACACACATACTTTTATTAAGTTTAAAAATAGCATTTTAGACAAAATTGATAGAATAATTGGATCACTAAAAATATAGATAGATTTTTTTATCTAAACAGGCTTAATTCTTGTTTTACACAATCACCTTCAACTCCTACAACATCTAAAATGCTGTGGAAGACATTATCGTGGCTATATGAATTGCGGAGTTTTCTTTTTAGTTTTTGAGTGTTTACTTTATAATTTTTGATGAAATCTTTATTCATCCATATCATCATTGGAACTTGCTTTTGTTCATCTCCTGCTTTTTCATATGGACTAGAATGTCCGTAAATTCCGTTTTCACCCAATGACTCTCCATGGTCTGCGGTAAAAAACATGATAACATTTTTATCTTTGGTTTTTTCCAAAGTTTTTATAATTTCACTTAGAAAATAATCTGTATATAATATTGTGTTGTCATATGCATTATTTAGCTCTTCTGGAGTCATGTCAAGATGACTTTCTACATTTTCTTTATATGGCAGCAAAACTCCTTTCATATCTTTAGGAAATTTTGCATCATATGGACCGTGACTTCCAAGTGGATGAAGTACCACAAAGGTATTTTTATTAAGATTAGGAATTATTTTATCAAGCTCATCTCTTAAGATTATGTCGTGCTGTCTTATTTTGTCTACCCAGCCGTGAGTTTTGATGTACGAAACATCTTTTATATTTATGCAAGTTCCATAGCAATGACTCTGTGTGCCACGCCATTTTACATCAAAATTAAAGTCTTGTAAAATATCAAGTATGTTGTTTGTAGAGACGGGTAATGTGAATTTTTCTCTTTCAAGAGGCGATAAAATACATGGTACGGATTTCGCAGTATATGTTGCACACGAGGTTACATTTGAAAAATTAAATAAGTCCGACTGTTTTACTAAATTTGGATTAGTTAGCTTGTTGTATCCGTTTAAACTATATCTATCAGCTCTTGAGGCTTCTCCTAAAACAAAAACTATTAATGTGTTTTTGTTTTGGTTAGACATGATTGCGTCTTTACATATTTTAGGCCGAGACTTCATTTTTATTTTTGGTATAGTGTATTTTTTGATATAAAAAAATACACTATCAAGATAGCTGTAAGGTAAGACATAGCCTGAATATGACTTTCTATAGCCTAGTAAAAAAACTTTTTCATGATACTTACTAACAAATAAAACAATTATCAATAAAGGAATTAAATGATATTTTGCAATTTTGATCGTGTTGTATTTTTCTGTGTGTAGTTTTAATAATAAAAATGTTGGCAAGATGCCAAAAAAAGAGAAAAAGCAAAAACTTTTAAAATTAATATACATCATTATATCTTCTCGATCAGCTTGAATTGTTGCAAAAATGCTGTCAAAACCAATCTCAACACCTATGTCAAATATGGCATAAGCAAAAACTGCATTAAATATTATTAGAAGGGCTAGGACATATTTAAACAAGCGTCCAAATATTATACGAAATAATACGAAAATTAAAACATTGAATCCGAAAGTTATTAGCATCGCAAAGAAAAATTCTTTTGAAAGTCCAAAAATATTATAAATTTTACTCAAACCAAATCCGTTAATAAGAAAGCTTACTAGCAAATAAAAGTAGTAAAAAGTTTTACGACCGTAAAGAGTTATATTCATAAGATTATGTTTTATTACTTGTTTGGTTTATTTGTAGCTTGTGGCGTTTTTTATTAACCATAAATTTAAATAGAATTGATGCTATAAAAGACACAACAGCACTTTTTAAGAATAAACTTGGTGTTAATTTTGAAGTGTCTAGTAAGTTTGTGAATATGACTACCCAAATATTACCCATTGCACCCACCAAAAACCATATACTTCCTGCAATTGTTCTGTGTGTTTGAGAAATTTGAGTATACATGTATTGTATGCCACTCAAATAAACTGCTATGTCTGCTAAAACCAACAAGAGATAAGGAATCAGCTGTGTTAAAAGATGGACTTTGTAACCTTTGTCAATAAAAAACTGTATAATTCCAACAGATAAAGGGCAAAGTGTTGCAAGCAATATTCCAAAATTAACTCTGTCTAGTAAAGACTTTATACCGATTTTTTCAAGCCATTTAAAAAAATATCGTTCGTATAAATGTAAAATTATCAGCGTCATTGCTGGCATAAAGCTCAACATTATGTTTGAAGGCAAAACATATCCAAATAGATTTCTATCCATTGTTTCGCCCTGCATAATCCAGATAGAATATTTTTGTTCTAAGACAAAATAAAAACATGACACCATTAAAAGAAATGCACCTATGTGCAACCAACTACGAGGATTTTTATCGGAACCAACAATCGGTATTTCTTTTAAGAATTTAAATATCGTGTTTGCTTTTTGAGGAGGTTTTTTTATGTAAATACGATAGCTGTAATAAAAAAATAAGTTTGAAATCAAAATACATACAAAAGTCACAAAAAATACTGTTTTAGATCCAAATTCCTTTAATATTACAGGAATTGTAAGTAGTCCTAAAAACATTCCAATGTTTACGGCAAAGGTATGCTTTACAAAACTACCTGCAACTTTGGCATCATATCCTTCTTCGCTTGCTTTATTTTGATCAACTATAAACGATGGCAGAGTAGATCGTATGATACTATTTGAAACAATAATAAACAACATTGATAGTATGAAGGTAGTTTTACTTGAGTGAAAAAATATCACAACTGCGATTGTGCATAAATAAAAACTAAGCCCGAATTTCAAAAACTTTGCCTTGCTAAACACAACATCCGCACAAAAAGATACAAATAGCGGCAATATGAATGCAATCGAAAACAAGGTATGGGTGATATTTATGGTTTCTTGTTTTGAAACATTTAGATGTTTAATTAAAAAAATTGAGACTATGGATTTTAAACCGTAAAAAGCGTATCTTTCAAACACTTGTAGTCTATATAGAGGTAGCAGTCTTTTTCTGTGCATTTTTTGCGGATAAGAAAGTACTTTTTTCATATGGTAAATTTAGCTTTAAGTTGTCATTTCCCTTGATAAATTTTGATTGAAATTAATAAAAAGCAAATATAAAATTATATTAACATAATTGATATAAAAAATATGGACAGCGTCATTTTTCGTCAGTACGATATTAGGGGCATCGTGTATCAAGATTTTCAGCCAAAAGACTTTTATAAAATAGCTCAAGGTTTTTGTAGTTTGTTTGAAAATATTGATAATAAAACTGTTGCTATTGGGATGGACGCAAGACTTCATTCAAATGAAATAAAAGAAAATTTAACTAAAGGGATTATTGAGTCTGGGTTTAATGTAATAGATCTCGGCACAGTATCAACCCCAATGACGGTTTTTGCTTCAAAACACCTTAAGACTGAGTTAGCAATCATGATAACAGCTTCTCACAATCCTAAAGAATATAACGGTGCTAAATTTTTCCTTAATCAAAAGCAGTTTTTTGGCGAAAACATCACCATGCGGCTTAAAGATGCTAGTTTGAATAGAAATTTTCAAAAAAATCCAACAGGAAGTTATTATCAATTTGATATATCTGAGATTTATGCAGATTATATTTTAAATAAATTTAATTTTTCACAAACCAAAAAACTTAAAGTTGCTTTTGACTGTGGAAATAGCGTGGGAAGTGTTGGGTTAGGCAAGATATTGCCAAAATTATCTTTTGAAACTCATGTTTTATTTGGAGAGATTGATGGTAACTTTCCCAATCATCATCCAGACCCTTCAAAAGAAAGCAACATGTTAGATTTAAAAGATTTTATTTTAAAAAATAGCTATGACATAGGTTTTGCATTTGATGGAGACGCAGATAGAGTAGGGGTTGTATTGAAAAATGGCAAGATTTTGAGTGGAGAAGAGCTGTTTTATGTAATTTCAAAATATTTATTGAAACAAGGAAAAAAAGACTTCGTTGTTGATGTGTTGACAAGTCATGTAATTATAAAACGGCTTGAAAAAGACGGTGCAAAGGTTATTTTATCACAAGTTGGAAATGGCTTTATATCACAAAAAATGAGAGAAACAAATTCGACTTTAGGTATTGAAATGTCGGGTCATATTTGTATTAAAGATAGAATGCACATGGGCAACGATGATGCAATATTTAATGCATTGTATATATTAGATATATTTATGAATACTGACATTGAAAGTACTCTTAAAGAAATAAAGAATCTAAGCAGCACTACAAATCAAAAGCACAAAGTGTCAGAGAGCCAAAAGGATGTAATATTAAAAAACATCATCTCTGAGATTAAAGAAATTTATCCTGCATGTAATACTATAGATGGTTGCAGGGTTGAATTTGAAAATGGCTTTTTTTGTGTCAGAAAATCAAACACTGAAAACATAATTATGTTAAAAACAGAAAATTTAGATATACTTACAAAAAATCAACTTGAAGCAATTTTCCGTAAGTATATTGTAGAATAAAAAAAGAAGGAAGAAGCTTTTTTTAGGTTTGATTTTAAATTTATTTCTCAATTACAAATTGATGCCTTAATGGTTAAACAGCACTTTAAGATATGGAAGAAAAGTGATAAACTAGTCGCTCAAGATAATGTTTATTGCAGGAATTCTGAATAAATTAAATAAATTGCTTACATAAATCATTCTTTACACTCATAATAAAAAAATTTTTTTATGATATATACTGAAAACTTCAATTTTAACTACATTCGCCAATCTCAATTAAATAAGGATATTTCGATAAATGAATTTATGGCTTTGGTTGATATTTTGCTTCGTGCAACAACTCTTTCTAAAGACTATACTCATAAACCTTCAGACCCAAAACACGGAGATTGTTATATTGTCTCGAATGTAGCTGAAGAAGAATGGAGTAGTTATAAAAATAATTTAGCAATTTTTACAAGAAATTCGGGCTGGACATACATTGCGCCAAAAGAAGGTTTTAGATTTTTTGTACTTGATAAGGGCATAGATTATGTTTTTAAAAATGGTTCTTGGTCTGAAATTGCAGTAATCGCAAATGCAGACTATGAAAACTATGGAGTTATAAAAATTGGAGAAGGCTTTAAGTTTGACATGTATAACAAGCTATCAGTAAACATTTCTGACAATCTTAATGACGCCGATCCTAAAAAATCTCTTAGTGCAAATCAAGGCATAGAACTTCTAAAGCTTATAGAAAAGAAAGTTGATAAAATTGCAGGCAAACAATTGTCTACAAATGATTTTACAGATGATTACAAAACTCAAGTAGACAACAACACAACTGCAAGACATACTCATAGCAATAAGGCGTTGCTAGATACTTACACGCAAACAGAAGTAGATTTAGCTGATGCAGTAAGTAAAAAACACGATCATAGTAATAAAACAATTTTAGATAACACAACAGCTTCTTATACAACAGCTGAACAAACTAAGCTTGCAGGAATGCAAGCAGGGGCTGAAGTTAATGTAAATGCTGATTGGAATGCAACAACTGGAGATGCACAAATTTTAAACAAGCCTTCAGTTTACACGCAAGCAGAGGTTGATCAAGTATTATCAAGTACATCTATTACAGGAAAATTGCTAACAAATTTTGTATATGCAACGACTCGTGCTGTGATATTATCAACAGACTCAATATTAAATGCCTTTCAAAAATGTCAAAAATACTTTAATGATTTAACTGCAATAGCTTTTAGCGGAAGTGGAGCAGACCTAACAAACAATACTGTTTCAAATTCCAAGCTTGCACAAATGTCTGCAAATACAATTAAAGGAAACAACACAGGTTCTACTGCAAACTCTTTAGACTTAACAATTGCACAAACTAAAACAATGCTTGCTTTAGACCAAGTGAATAATACCTCAGATGCTAACAAGCCTCTTGCAACAACTAGTGTAAATGGTTTAATGTCATCTGTTGACAAAAGTAAACTTGACGGCTTGCCTTCTTCAATTAATTCTGCTCTTTTTGAAGGAGATCTTGCATATTGGAAAGGCGGAGTTGATCCAACTATAGCAGGAAATTCATACCCAGCACCTCAAGTCATATCCAAAAGTGTTGCTAATGGTGCTATAACAGGCAACGTAACAGGAATGACAATTTGGGATACTATAAATAAAGGCTTTAGATTAACCAGTGCAACCGCTAGTAAACTTGGATCAATCTATTGGCAATTTAGTCAAACTAGTGGTATGTATATAAGGTTTCAAATGAAAGCAGGTGGAGGAACTAACCCAGGAGCTGATGCAACATGGTTTTTTTGTTATTGTGACAACTATCCTTTAACTGAAGAAGGCATAAATATAACAAAAGGCTATATCATCGGTTTAAGCGAGTTTAGAGATAGAGTTGAGCTAAGATGGGGGAACATGGGGGCTTCAACTGTACTTGCTCAAAGTTCTGCAATCACAACTATAGACAATAACGCTTGGCATACTGTTGATGTTTTAATTAATCAAACAGGTCAAGTTCAAGTTGCTTTTGATGGATCTGTTGTTATTAACTTTCAAGATACAGCAAGAGACAAAACAGGCACATTCTTTGGCTTTGGTGCAAGATGTGGAGGAAGTTATAATAATCATTGGATTGGTAATTTTGTTGTTAAAAAAGCAATAGAAATAGATCCAAACAGACCAATTACTCAAACAATGTTTAATAATCAATATACTTTATTAGTTTAGCTAATATTTTGCAAAAAGCTGTTCTGTAGCAAGAGTCTTTCTGTGTTCTTGTCTAATCTTTTTTATGTGGGCATTGCTTAAGCGTTTACGATAAATGTACAGTCTTAAAAAGTATACATAATTACCAAAAAGCATTCTGACTATTTCTTGTGTTTAAAATTAGATTGAATAGCTTAGTGAAAATTGAATTAAAACATGAATATTGTAGATTCCGAAGTAAAATTTAATCACTTTCTTGAATTACTTCCAAGGTTTAAAATTATCGGCTTAGATACCGAGTTTCAAAGAACAAAAACTTACTATCCATTACTTAGCTTAATACAGGTGGCGCTAGATGAAAAAAATATTTTTTTACTAGATGTTTTGGTGTTAAAGGATGAGTTAATAAAGAAATTTTTACAGCATTTATTAGATAAAAAAACCGAAGTTATAATTCACTCATGTGAGCAAGATATTTTGGCTATATTTTATAAATATAAGATCATATTACAAAATGTTTTTGATACTCAAATTTATGCAAAAGAAATTTTTGAACATGATATTGGATATGGAAATTTGTGTAAGGAATTTTTAAATATTGATGTAGATAAAAATTGTCAATATAGCGATTGGCTGAAACGACCTTTAACTTCTGAAATGCTTGATTATGCAGCGATTGATGTACTTCATTTACATGCATTGCGTGATATTTTATTGAAAAAAATACAGATTTCGGAAAAATTAAAACAAAAATTGAAACATCTTGAAGAAGAGTCTCGCTATGTATTAAATCCTCTTGCAGGCTGGAAGACATTTGAGAAAAAGACAAAGAAAACCCAAAAACATTTTCTTAATGTAATAAAAGAAATGTATCAGAAGCGTGAAATTATTGCAGAAAAAAACAACATTATAAGAAAGTATGTTATTAGAGATGAAATTCTAATTGCAATTGCAGAAAAAAAGTTTTATAATATGGAAATGAAAAATTTAAGAATTTCCAAATATGCTAAGACAGAAGATTTTATTGTATAGCGTTGTACTTGTAGTTAATGTATTCGGTCTTAATTTGTACGCAAAAGACATTAAAAGGTTTAAAAATGTTGGCTTGGCAGAAAATATTTTATTTGCGAAGGATAATCTTAATAATAAACCTATAAAAATACCTTCCATGCCAAGTTTTTGGCAAAAAAGAAGAGTCAAGAATCAAATTCTTGGTATTTTAAAAAAAGAAAAAATTAGCAAAGAAGTCATTCAAAAAGCAACAAAATTGATGCGTTATAACGATAAAATTCATTACTTAAGATATAAACAGCCTGAGTTTGTCTTAACGCTTGAAAATTATCATGAAAGGATTGATGTTAAGAAAAAAATATTGGATGCAAAGCAGTATTTAAAACTACATGAAAACAAACTACAATACTACCTAGAAGGAAGCACTGTTGATGCAGAGATTGTTGTGGCTCTTTTGGCTATGGAAACTCATTTTGGGAAAATTGTTGGTAAATATAATGTTGTTGAGTCTCTATATACAATGGCGGTTGAAACTGAGTCAAATAAAGCTCGTCAAAGCTTTTTTATTAAAAACATTCTTGCATGTGTGAAGTTAAATATGGAAGGAAAATTTAGCTTAGACACACAAGGCTCTTGGTCTGGTGCGGTAGGAAATATGCAGTTCATGCCAACTAACCTAGTTGTCTATGGTGCTGTAGTTGATGAAAAAATGGATGTTTATGATGACAGAGTGGTTTATCAAAGTGTAAAAAATTATTTGGAAGATTTAGGTTGGAAAAAAAATGCCCCTTTTTTGACACAAGTTTTGTTGCCTGATGATTTTGATGTTAAAAAGATTGGAGTTTTTGCTAAACCTAAAGCTGTGTCTGAATTTAAAAGGCTAAATTTAGAGGCATATGGAGTTGGGGCAAGTTACTTCAAAAATGATCATTTGCAAGGTGATTTAATAGTGCCTGATTTTACTGTTACAGATTTAAATTATCCAAATTTTTTAAATGCTTTTGTTGTTTATGAAAATTTTCATACAATTTTTGATTGGAATAGATCTTTGCTGTTTGGCGTTAGCGTAGGATTAATTTATGAAGCATTGAAGCAAAAATAATTTTGATTTTCTTGCCTTTTATTTTGTTTATAGTATAAATATATCACAAAAATAGAATAGAATATGTTAAAATACTTTAATCCAACCCACAAAAAAGGTTTCACACTAGTTGAATTGGCGATTGTTGTCGCAGTAATTGCTGCACTTTTAGTTGGTTTAACTTTTTCACGAACATTAATTGAAACTGCAAGAATCACTTCAA
>CAXNCX010000035.1:0-9498 GCA_964201065.1 Candidatus Deianiraeaceae bacterium
TATCTTCATTAATTATTTCTTCATCACAGATAATTTCTAAAAACTTATTAAAATCTAAAACATTATCGGTCATCATATTAGCCGAAACAATTCCATGAGAGTTGGTTTCGAACTTAAAAAGCTCCTTACCTGAGTAAAACTCAGTGTTATCAACCGAGTGAAGCTCTATGTGTTTAATAAATTTTTTTTTGAATTTAAGTTATTGTTAATCATATAATTAATTTAAATTAATTATACATAAAACATTTTTTTGATTATATTTTCAAACTTATTTATTATATAGTTTTATTTTATTAGCTTTTAGTGAGAAATTTAAATTAAAAAAATATTTTATTTTGAGAATATTATTTAATTCAATGCTTTAATTACTTGCTTTCCAGAGATTGAGATGGTTTTTGTTTTTTCTAAATTTTTATTGAAAAAATTTATATTTTTTTCAGAAATAATTGCCAATTTTTCGTAGTCAATTTGTATAATTTTCCCTGTTTTAATGTTTTTATCCAAATCAACTGAGTTTAATATGTTGCCTGTGTATAAATCCACAGCAAGTAGCTTTTTATTTGCTATCATGAACAAATACCTGTCAAATGCCTCCACTTCGCTCTGTAGCCTAATATAATCTAAATTCCAAAGCAATCTGTGGCTTTTTAATTCAAAGGCAAAAAGCCCGTACTGGCTCGTCCCAAAGATGATTATATTGTTATTGATAATCTTTGGATTAAAAAGAAGGTGGTTGCTTGGGTTATATTTTCCGAAGTCTGCTGAGTATCTATCAACAACATCAAGCCTTGCTAGGTCAAAAACCTCTATATTTCCGTTTGAAAAGGGAAAGATTAAGTATTGATCAACTTTTTGAATCTTTTTTCTGTCATATTTTGTTTTAAACAACACGCTTTCAGCAGTAGAATCAAGCATTAGAGTGTTATTAAGCTTATGAGAACTGTAAAGCTTGTCGCCAGTTAAAAAAAATAAAACTCCATTATTACAAAGTGAGTCTTCCACTGACTCTGAAAGCTTTATTTCCTTCTCTAGTGCATTGTTGCGATGAATTTCCATATATCCATTTTTGAAGAACACATACAACAAGCCCCCGCAGGTGTTGGCACTTAGCACTTCGGCTTGTCTTTTTTTACCGTTAATGCTGTGTTTTGTAACAATTTGGTTGTCTTTTTGAAAAATTACTTTTTTGAATTTTCCTGAATTTTTAATAGCGTTATCAAATTCAGAAGCTTCATAGTCATTGCCAATTAAAATATTTTTTTTCTCAGAGATTTCTATCTCATTTTTGGCTGCTGGGAATATTGGGAAGCTCTCGGATAGGTTGTATTTTTTTGTAGAACAGCCTGTAAAAAATAATGTGAAAAATAAATTCAGTAGAATTAGAAAAAAAGACATATTTTTAATTTTTATTATAATTTAATGCATAATCTACATTATGTAAAAAATTTGTAAAGCTCTGAGGAAGTTTTTCTTTTTCATTCAAAAATACATCAATTAAATCTTGAGCTTCCTTTGTATGACCAAAAGCAATAAGACCCTGAATTTTAATGGTCTGTGCTTGATAATAAAACGGACTGTTAATTTTTAGATCTAAAGTGTCGTTTATTGTATTTAAACTGAATTTTTCGGTATTATTTAGCATTATTGAAGCCTTGTGAAGTTTTGCTATGTCTTGTATAGCTTTATTATCAGTTTTTAAGTTAATTAATTTATCAAGTGTATTTAAAGCAGAATCCCAGTCTTGTTGATTTGTATATCTATTAAACAACATCACTAAATACAATGCCTTATGAGAGTTAAAGTAAGATTTTTTATAAATTTGTTCGGCCTGTTTTGTGGCAGTATCGTATCCTATTTTATTTATTTGATTAACAAAAGACTCTAGCTTTTTTGTTTGCAGGTTTACTGCGACTTTAAAGCCTACAAAAATTAGCGTAAATGAAATTAGCAGTAAAAGTAATAGATGAAAAAATTTTTTTTCTAAAAATTTAAAATTTAACATAACTAAAAACCAAAATAATTTAACCACCAAAAAAATAATTTAACCACCGAAGTAGTTTAACCAATTTGTCTCATTTTTCGTAAAATCTCTAAGATCACTCATTCCGTATTTTAACATTGCCATTCTTTCCACTCCTCCTCCAAATGCAATTCCTGAATATTTAGTGTGGTCGATATTACAATTTTTTAAAACATTTCTGTGTAGCATTCCACAGCCTAATATCTCAAGAAATCTCTCGCTGCCTCCAATTTCAATTTTGTTATTCTTTATTGAATACCCAACATCAACTTCACAAGATGGCTCTGTAAAAGGAAAAAAGCTTGGTCTAAGTCTTATAATTGGTTCTTTAACATCAAAGAACTTCTTTAAAAAGAACTCAAGACAAAATTTTAAATGTTTCATGTTCATACCCTTGTCAATCATTAAGCCTTCAAATTGATGAAACATAGGGCTGTGAGTGGCATCGGAGTCGTTTCTGAAGGTCTTGCCACAACTCATAATACCAATTGGTGCTCCATATTTTATCATTTCTCTTATGTCTACTGAGGTTGTATGTGTTCTGAGCAACATATTTGGTGAATTTAAAAAAAATGTATCGTGCATTTGTCTTGCAGGATGATTTTCAGCAATATTTAGCTTTGTGAAGTTATTGTCTTCTGTTTCAATTTCGTAGCCAGTTTTATATGAAAACCCTAGTTGATTTAAAATAACCTTTATCTCATCTATAACATATGTTATTGGATGAATTTTTCCATAATTTAAGTTTACATTAACTGTTCCATCAATTGATTGCGATTTTAACTTAATATTCATCTCTTGTGCCTGTAGCTGTTGCATTTTTTCATCAAAATCGGATTGCAATTGGGTTTTGATGGTTTGAATATTTTTACCAATTTCAATTTTCTCTTCTTTGGTTGAAGCCGCTGCAATTAAAGAAGAAAGCTCTATTAATATACTGTTTTTACCAAAAACCTGTGCTTTTATTTCATGTGAGAGATCGTGTGTATTTCGTGCAGATTTAATTAAACTTAGACACTCTGTAATAATTTTATTTGTATCAATCATACTATTTACCAGTTGAACCAAAGCCACCAGAAGATCTTTCAGATTCTTCTAGAGAATTAAGAATTTCAATTTTTACTTTTTCTATTTTATTCACAACCATTTGTGCAATTCTGTCACCAAAATTAATTTCAAAATCTGAATTTGAGGTGTTTAATAAAATAATCCCAATTTCCCCACGATAGTCGCTATCTATTGTACCGGGGCTGTTTAATACAGTAATTCCATGTTTCCATGCAAGTCCACTTCTTGGCCTGATTTGAATTTCAAATCCATCTTCAAAAGACACGCAAAATCCTGCTTTTACCATTACCCTTGAGTTAGCATTAAGAATAAAAGACTTGCCTTCTAATGACATTTCTTTGTTATTAGTATTTAAAACAGAGACTGCACGAATATCTATGCCAGCACTACCATTTGTTTCATATTTTAATGAATTTTCAGAATATAAATTTTCTGCATTACTTGAAGTATATTTAACTTTTACTATCATGAAATAAAGAATTAATTAATAAATTACGACCCATATCTTGTCCAAATTGCATTGTTTTGATTTCAATGTCAAATAATTGTCGTTCAATTGTAAAAATATCCTTTAATTTAAGCTCTGATAGATTTTTTTTAAAGTCATTTATTTCATTAAAAAAAACCATTTCTTTTTTCATAGCATCTTGGATGTTAATTTTGTTTGTTATGTGTATTGCCACATTTTTTAATTTTGCCACATATCTTTGAAGTGCGTATATTATTGATATAATATTTTCATTTTGATCAAGAATTTTGTCTAAATTTGTTTTAAACACCTGAATTGATCTGTTAAAGTAATTTTTTACCACTAAATTGTATTCAGTTTCGTTAAAAGAAAGTAAAAATTTTTGAATTAACTCTTTGTCAACTTCTTTTTTTGTAAACTTACTATAGCTGATTATTTTTTCCAATTCATAATCCAAAATTTGAAAATCTCCTCCTATAAAGTCGCTTAATTCTTTAAGAGCTTCCTCTGTGTATTGAATTGAATTTTCTATAAATTGTTTTTTAATTCTTTGTGTAATATCTGAGTTAGAACTTGTGTGACATATAACCGATGCCATTGTTTTTTCTTGTTCAAAAAATTTTCTCATAGAGTCTGTTTGTTTTGAATATTCATCGAGAATTAGTATGGAGATTTTATCTTTTATGTATTTTTCATAAGATAAAATTTCTTTTTTTGTTTTAGAACTGGGATAGTAAAAGACTAGTAATTTATCACTTCCAAACAGATTTGGTTCTAAAAATTCATCTCTGAGTATGTCAAAATTTTCTTCTATATCAACTTCAAAGATTTTTTTTATTAGATAATTTTCAGATTTTTTTTTGATAATTTCATTTGCAATTTTTGATGCAAGCCCGAAATTTTGACCGTGTAAAAAAATACCATCGTAATCTGAAAAACTTGCTAACAATAATTTCAGATTAGAGATGGGAATATTCATTATTTTTGATTTTTTGAGATTATTTCTTCAATTGTATTAGCACTAGCGTAGCCTCTGACAACTTCAAAGATTTTTTCATCGTTACCAATCATAACAAATGGAGTTCCTTGAACTTTCATTGATTGGCCAAATTGAAAGTGTTTTTGTAGTGATTCAATTGCATTTTTATCATCTTTATTGAATAGTTGACCGTCTTTATATATTAAGTCAGACATGCCCATTTGTTTTAACAAAATTTTGATTTTATCTTGTTTTGCGTTTCCAGCGAATAATTTATTGTGAAATTCGCTATATTTTTTTGGATATTTAGCTTGTACTCTTAATGCAACATAAGATGCAACTTGAGAATCTTGAGATAATATTGGGTAATGTACTAAATGAAGTTTTATAGTGCCTTTTTCGTTTAATTTTTCAAGTTCTTTTGCCATTGATACGCAATGACCACAATTATAATCAAAAAGCTCTACTACATGTATTTTTGCATCTTGATTTTTTGTAATAGCAGGAACTTGTGATACGATATCAAAATAAAGTTTTTTAGACTCTTTTTCAGATTCTTTGTTAGCTTCTTCTGCTTTTTCTTTGTACATTTTTTCCACAGATGTGATTATCATTTGTGGGTCATTGTATATTGCTTTTTTTACTACTTTAGGTGTGAAGTATATATTATTAAGAGCAACAATAGATACAGCAATTAAAAAAGATACAAAAGCAGAGATTTTTATTGTTCTGCAGGCTCTAGGATCTTGCACTGAATCTGTTGATTTGTTACAGAGAACTGTGTCTTTAATTTTTGAAAACATATTTTTAAATTTTATTGTCATTTCAAAAGACGCATGAAAAAAATAAAATACAAGAATTTTTAAAAGGCCATGATTTCAACTCCTATCATTTGTATTAAAAATCTATAATTTGTATATGAATTATCTATTGCTCTGTCGTTGTTTAGGTTAATTCCATTGTTTGCATACGGTAATTTATGATATAAATTTAAATCCATGCCGTGTAATTTGTAGATTAAATTCATTTTTGCATTACCACCTATATCAAAGCTTGTTCCTGCCATAAATTGAAGCGTTGGTGCTGCAAAGTTTGATTCTAAATTTTTTGATTTAGGAAAAACAAATGACGCACCTATTCCAAGACCTAAGAAAAATTCATAATCTTTGTATCTAAAAATATTTACATAGTTATTCCAGCTAAAATTTGCTATTCCAAGCTGTAAAGATTTTTTATCAACTTCTATGTTTGCACCAGATACATAGTCTGTTTTGTCGTAGTCAACTTTACCAGCGCTACCAAGTTCCATGTAACTAATTTCATATTCACCTCTGAATCTAGGATTTGCGGTTCCAAATGCCATACCTATCTGAAAGATTGTGTCATATTTTATTTTCTTTAACTCAAAAAGATCGTAACTTGTTGATTTTCCACTATTAAGTTGCGTCTCGTGAGCTTTTGCAGTTCCAACATTTTGATAAATTCCTCCTAAAATAGACAATTTTCTATATCCTCCGCTAAGTCTTTGTAGTTCTTGTATTGGGCCTTTTGGGTAAATGCTAGAGCTTTTAATTTTCTGTGTTAATTTTGAATCTGGCTTTGGAGGTTTTGGTGGTTTATCTTTGGTTTCTGAATTTTTTGTTGTGTACTGCTCTGTTATAGACTCTTCTTCTATTTTTAAGTCAAAAGGAACAAAAGTTTTCTTTTTATCTTGAATTCTTTGATTTCCCCAAACTTTATTGTCTTCTTCCATGTAAACTCCCTGTGATGCAAATAAATTAAAAAAAGAAAATATTAAAAGTGCTTGAATTAGATTTTTGGATTTCATATTATATTTTTATTAACTGAGTGTTTGTAACAAAATCGTGAAAAAATTGATTTCTCTTTGTTGCCATGTGCATTTCAACCCATAAAAACACAACGAAAATTAAAAAAATTGCAAAAACTGAATAATTTAACTTTACGAGTAGAAAAATTAACCCAGTCATTATTATTAACACTGAAACCATAGATTCTCTTGCTATAATACGCCATTTGCTTAAGTAATTTAAAGGCATTGCGTATAATTTAAATCTAAATAGCATCATTCCTATGGTTGCGTGATATTTAAACATATAAAACAGTCTATATGCAATTCCTATAGATACTAAAATAACAGTAATTAAAAAGCTAAATACTTTGCTATAATTTACTCCTATAACTTTATATTTAAACATATATTTTACGACTGCTAGAATCAAAATTCTTATAAAAAAAGTTACAAACAAATCTATACTAAATGCAAATATACGTCGTGAGACGGTTGGATGAGATTCTGAGGTTGTGGCTCTAATATTGGCTAATCTTTGTAGTACATTAAAATCAAAGTTCATAGACATCTTTAAAAGACTTTACTAAACAAGTAAACAAACAAAATAAATTATTTACAAATTTATTTCTTGATTTTTGACTTTATGCAATTTATTCATGCTTGGATGGGGAGATGACTGAGAGGCCGAAAGTACCTTCCTGCTAAGAAGGCATACGGGTAACCGTATCGAGGGTTCGAATCCCTCTCTTCCCGCCATCTTATAATATTCAGTTGCGACGACCAAAAGGGAGTAAAAAAGTTGATGAAAGTAAGATTAAAGTTTTATGAAAATAATTGTAATACTATTTGTTGTTGTCTTAAATATTAATCTTTACCCAGCAGTGGATAGTCTAAAAGAATGTATAGACTTGATACATGTAAAATCAGAAAAATCATTGCAATGTTTTCAAAAGAAGAAAGATAATGTGGATGCGAAAATATTCCAAGCATATATTTATTTTTTTGATTTTGTAAAAATAAAAAACAAAAATGAAGTCATAAAGAAATTAGTTACAGAATCGACTGAGGCAGACCGAAGTGAAGAATATAGTAATTGGAGTCATTATGGATATACTGTGGATGCTATGTTGGAAAATGAAGAAGGTTTTTTAAGTGGTATGAATATTTTGGGTATTAATTTGCCAGTAAAATTTATTGAAAAACATGGTGAAGTATTAATTAATGCTTATCGTTCAAAGTTTGGCTCCACTAGAGATAATTTTATAGGTCGTATTGTTTTTGATAACAATGAATTTAATATTCCTGCATTAAATAAGTTCTTTTCTTTGCTTGAGGAAATAGATGGTTTATCGGGTTCAAGTAGTTGTCAAGGCACTATGATATATGGAAAGTATGTAAACAAGGCATCTAATAAATTGATGACATTGTTTAATATACAAAAAGAATATCGTAGAAACAAAAAAAATTACTATCATGATCATGATAATGTTGTATCATATTTAAAATATTGGGCTGCTGAAGATCTTTGGAGTTTTAAAAAATATCATGAAATTTATACACAAAAAGAAATTGCCCAAAAAGAGCTAGCTCAACATTATCAAAATTTTTTCAAAATAAATAATAAAAATGCCTTGATTGCCGCTGATATTGCATTAAATAACTACATATCCTCTAGAATGATTATTGGTTATAATGACATAAAAGAGTCATTTAATAAAATTTTTACATCTTTATGGAAAAAAGACAGCGAAGATACAGTATTAACATTAATCCAAGATGGAGACAACAAGGTTACCATTAATTGTCTAAAGATAGCCATAATAAACAACTACAGCACTAATTTAATTTCAAAAATGATTGAAAAAATAACTCTCAGAGATGAAACAGAAATAAATGAGTACGCTAATACGGTTGATGATATTTTGTTTGTTTCAGTTAATAATATAGAAATATTAAAATTTTTACTAAAAGATAAGCATTTAAATCCAAATACAAGAAATAGTTTTGGAAAAACCCCTGTATTTCGTGCAATACAAGATAACAACATGCTCTCTGTTGAGCTATTATTAAAACATAGTGCCGATATTAATGTGAAGACCGACGATGACAAGGATTACAGCTGTGATATGCTTTCTGCACACAAAAGAACTCCAATGATGTATGCTGCGTGGCAAGGAAATTTAGAAATGATTAAATTTATTATAAAAAGTGGAGGAAACACCCAAGATAGCGATTCTAACAATGAAAAACCAATTCATTACATAGACAAAAATGAAATTTTAAGCGAAGCTGAAAAAATTGAAGCCAGAAAGTTGTTGTAAAAATGTTTTAGAATCAAGCTTGACAAAATAACTTTTTTAACTTTCTTATATAAGTTTTGTTAATTAATATTATGAATATCATTCGCGAAATAGAAGAAAAAGATGCGATCGATGTTCAACGTTTGATTGTCCAATTAAAGAATTGGGAACTCAGTACTGATGAGGTCGTAAATATTATTAAAAATTATAAAAACGATGGCTATAAAGCTTTCGTTGTAGAAATTAACAACATGATTGTTGGGTTGGTTGCAATTTCAATTAAAAATATTGTAGAATTATGACTCTCATAGTTGATGAAAATTTCAGAGGTAGAAAAATTGGAAAAGACTTGATGTTATATGTGGAAAAATATGCCAAACAAAATGACTGTATTTGGATAGATTTAACATCTAACAAGAAACGAGAGGCCGCTGGTGCTTTAAGGTTTTATGAGTCTATTGGCTTTGAAAATGTGGGAATGACTGAAACAAATTATTTGAAGAAAGATATCTAAAAAAACACGGTTTTAAAATTCTTTTAAAA
This sequence comes from Candidatus Deianiraeaceae bacterium, assembly GCA_964201065.1. Lineage (GTDB taxonomy): Bacteria > Pseudomonadota > Alphaproteobacteria > Rickettsiales > Deianiraeaceae > CAXNCX01. The sequence continues at coordinate 9,190 of CAXNCX010000035.1, forward strand.
GAAAGTGATCAAGAAGATCATATTGTTTGGATAGCAAGGAAGAAAGTATAGATTGTACAGCTACAGATGTAGTGAAATAAAACTTGAAAACAAAAGCACTATAGTATCTTTATTTTGCGACAATTCATGTATTTAATAATATCAATAGTTTTTAGGCGCCACCCCTGTTACAAAAATTCTTGACTTATATTTATTTATTTTTATAACTTCTCAATATTTTCTCATTCCTCGGTAGCTCAGCGGTAGAGCAGTTGGCTGTTAACCAATTGGTCGCAAGTTCGATCCTTGCCCGGGGAGCCAAGTATCACA